>NZ_JAALEH010000069.1:0-30582 GCF_011058195.1 Rhodococcus sp. 14C212
CCCCCGCCCCGCTCGCCCCCGCGCAGCAGCGGCTGTGGCTGCTCGGCCGCGCCGAGCCCGGCAGCGCCGCCTACACCGTGCCCGTCGCGCTGCACCTGACCGGCGACCTCGACACCGCCGCGCTGGCCGCGGCCGTCACCGACGTCGCCACCCGGCACGAGGTCCTGCGCACCGCCTACCCCGACGGCGTCGCCGCCCTCGTGGAACCGCCCGTCCTCGAGCAGGTTCCGGGCACCGACCCGGCCGCCGCCGTCACCGAAGTGATCACCGCGCCGTTCGACCTCACCGCCGAGGCGCCGCTGCGGATCCGGCTGATCGAACTCGGCGCCCACGAATGGGTACTCGCCGCGGCCGTCCACCACATCGCGTTCGACGGCGCCTCCGTCGCGCCGCTGCTGACCGACCTGCAGCACGCCTACGCCGCCCGCCTCGCCGGTGCGGAACCGATCTTGTGGCCGCTGCCCGTGCGCTACCGCGACTACGCCCGCTGGCAACGCGACCTGCTCGGCGACCCCGCCGACCCGGACAGCCTCGCCGCCCGCCAACTCGACCACTGGGCAACGACTCTCGCGGGCCTGCCCGACACGCCGCTGCCGCTGCCCGCCGACCGGCCCCGGCCCGCGCGGCCCAGCCACCGCGGCGGCGCCGTCACCGCCCACCTCGACGCGGGCATCCACCGCCGCGTCCGCGACGTCGCGCGGGCCCACGACGCGACCGGCTTCATGGTGCTGCACGCGGCGCTCGCCGCGCTGCTCGCCCGCCGCAGCGGCCGCGCCGACATCGCCGTCGGCACCGCCGTCGCCGGGCGCGCCGACCCGCGCCTGCATGCCCTCGTCGGCATGTTCGTCGGCACCCTCACCCTGCGCGCCACCGTCGCCGGGGACGAGCCGTTCGGGGACCTGCTGCGCCGCATCCGCACCACCGACCTCGACGCCCTCGCACACGCGGACGTCCCGTTCGACCGGGTCGTCGCGCGGGTCGCCCCGGCCCGCGGCACCCACCATCCGCTGTTCCAGGTGCTGCTCGCCCACCGCACGGTGCCCGCGGGGGCGGACCTGCCGCAGCTGACCGGCCTGCGCGTGCGCGAATTCGACGCCGGCACCCCGGCCGCGCAGTTCGACCTCACCTGGGACGTCACCGAGCGCGACGGCGACGGCGGCATCGACGTGCGCCTCGTGTACGCCACCGACCTGTTCGACCCCGCCACCGCCGAGACGCTGCTCGACGACTACGTCGCGCTGCTCGGCGCCGCGCTCGCCGACCCCGGCGCCGCCGTCGGCGACCTCGCCGCCCCCGCCCCGGCGCCGCTGTCCGCGCCCGCCGCGGCGCCGCGCACGCTGCCGCAGCTCCTCGCCGCCGCCGCCCGCACCCACCCCGGCGCCATCGCCGTGCGCGCCGGGGCCGTCGCCTGGACCTACGCCGGGCTTGCCGCCCGCGCCGACGTCGTCGCCGGGGAACTGTGCGCGCGCGGCGTGTCCCGCGGCGACGTGGTCGCTGTGGCCGTGCCGCGGGGGGAATGCTGGCCGCTCGCGGTGTGGGCCGTCGCCCGGACCGGCGCGGCGTGGGTGTCCGTCGACCCGGCGCAGCCGCCCGCCCGCGTCGAGACCGTGCTGCGCGACAGCGGCGCGACCGTGGGGTTGACCGTGGCAGGTGCCGCACCGGTGGGGGTGGGCATCGACTGGGTGGACCTGACCGGCGAGTGGGAGGAGCGGGAAGTTCCTGTGCCGCAACCGTATCCCGACGATACCGCCTATCTGATCTATACGTCCGGGACCACCGGCACCCCCAAGGGCGTCGCCGTGCCGCATCGCGGCCTGACCGCCGTCGTCGACGCGCAGCGGCACGTCCTCGGCGTCGCGCCGGGCAGCCGGGTGCTGCACGCGGCGTCGCACACCTTCGACGCGTCGGTGTTCGAACTGCTCGCCGCCCACGCGCACGGCGCAACCCTCGTCGTCGCCCCCGACCACGTGTACGCCGGCGCGGCCCTGCAGCGGCTGATCGTCGACGAGCACGTCACCCACGTGGTCGCCACCCCCGCCGTCCTGGCCACCCTCGACCCGGACGCGCTGGGGCGCCCGGTCACCGTCCTGTCCGAGGGCGAGGCGCTCACCGCGCCCGTCGTCGAGCGCTGGCAGCGGCACCGCCTGCTCAACGGGTACGGACCCACCGAGTTCACGATCGCCGTGTCGTTCGGCGGCCCGTTCCGGCCCGGCGCCCGGCCCACCGTCGGCACGCCCGTCGCCGGCGCCACCGCGCACGTCCTCGACGCGCGCCTGCACCCCGTCCCGGCCGGGGTGGTCGGTGAGCTGTACGTGACCGGGGCGGGCCTGGCCCGCGGCTACCACGGCCGAAGCGGGCTCACCGCAACCAGATTCGTCGCCGACCCGCACGGCGCGCCGGGTGCGCGTCTGTACCGCACCGGCGACCTCGCGCGCGTCACCGCCGCCGGCGAACTCGACGTCCTCGGCCGCGTCGACGAGCAGCTCCAGCTGCACGGCATCCGCGTCGAGCCCGCCGAGATCGACGCGGTGCTCACCGCCGCCGACGGCGTGGAGGCCGCCGTCACCGTCGCCGTGTCCGGCCCCGCGGGCGAGACCGTCCTCGCGTCCTACGTGCAGGGCAGCGCCGACGCCGCCGCGCTGCGCACCCGCGCGGCCGCGCACCTGCCGCGTGCGCTGCGGCCCGCCGCGATCACCGTCGTCGCCGCGCTGCCGCTGCTGCCCTCCGGCAAGGTCGACCGCGCCGCGCTGCCCGAACCCGACTTCGCCTCGTGCGCAGGCAGGTTCGTGCCTCCCGGCGGGGCGACGGCCGAGGCGGTCGCCGCCGTGTTCGCCCGCCACCTCGGCCGGCCCCCCGGATCGGTGTCCGCCGACCTCGGGTTCTTCGACCTCGGCGGCACGTCGCTCGGGGCCGTCGCCGTCGCCGCCGACCTGCGTGCCGAACTCGGGCGCGACGTCCCGCTGGAATGGCTGCTCGCCGCACCCACCGTCGCCGACCTCGCCGACCGTATCGACCACGGCGGTGACGACTCCGATCCGCTCGCCACGCTCGTGCCGCTCGCGGGCGGCCCCGGCGGCGCCGCGCTGTTCTGCGTCCACCCGGTCAGCGGCATGTCGTGGTGCTACACCGGACTCGCGCCGCATCTGCCCGACGTCGCGCTGTACGGGCTGCAGGCCACCCGGCTCGCGCCGCTGCCGCGCACCGTCGCCGAGTTCGCCGCCCGCTACCTCGACCGGGTCCGCGCCGTCCAGCCGGACGGCCCCTACCACCTGCTGGGCTGGTCGCTCGGCGGCACCATCGCCCACGAGATGGCCGTGCAACTGCGCGAGGCGGGGGAGCAGGTGGCGTCGCTGATCCTGCTCGACACGCTCACCCCCGACACCCTCCCGGACGTCGCGGCGCTGCCCGACGAGCCCGTCGTCGAGCTCGAGGTGCCCGGCCTGCCGTCGACGTTCGTCGCCGAGATCCGGGAGCGGGCTCTGGCTGCGGGCGCCGCGCTGGAGGAGGCCGTCACCGCGCACACGCCGCGCGTCCTCGACGGCGACGCGCTGCTGTTCCGGGCCCGGCCCGGCGGGCAGAGCGGACCCGACCTCGCGGCGAGCTGGCGGCGTCACGTCCGCCGCGTCACCGAGCACGACGTGCCCTACCCGCACTCCGACCTGACCACCCCCGGCGCGCTGGCCCTGATCGGCCCCACGCTCGCCCGGCACCTGACCGCACGACAGTTTTCCGCGCCCGTAGGGTGCACCGACAGTGTCACAGCAACGAGGGAGACACCGTAATGGAAGTACACGACTACCTACGCATCCTGCAGGCGCGATGGAAGATCGTCGCCGTGACGACCGTGGTGGCGGTACTCGGTGCGCTCGGAGCGTCGCTGCTCACCACCCCGATCTACCAGGCGAGCACCCGGCTGTTCGTCTCCACCTCCTCCGGGGCCTCGGTCAACGAGATCTACCAGGGCAACCTGTTCTCGCAGCAGCGCGTCGCCTCCTACACCAAGTTGCTCACCGGCACCACGCTGGCGCAGCGCACCCTCGACCGGCTCGGCCTGTCCGACGTCACGCCGGCGCAGCTCGCCGGAAAGGTCACCGCGTCGTCCGCCCCGGACACCGTGCTCGTCGACGTCAAGGTCGACGACGAGTCGCCGGAGCGGGCCCGGGACCTCGCCAACGCCCTCTCCGACGAGTTCGTCGTCATGGCGCGCGAGCTCGAGACCCCCGAGAACGGCGGGGAGCCCACCGCGCGGGTCGTCGTCGAGCAGCACGCCGACACCCCGGCGACCCCGGTGTCGCCGAAGACGAAGCGCAACCTCGCGCTCGGCCTCGCCGTCGGCCTGCTCCTCGGCATCGCCCTCGCGGTGCTGCGCGACCGGCTCGACAACACGGTCAAGGACCGCAAGGCGGTCGAGGAGGTCGCCGGGACGGGCCTCGTCGGCACGGTCCCCCTCGACAAGGAACGGCAGGAGCACGCGGCGATCGACTTCCAGGAGTCGAACTCCGGCAGCGCGGAGGCGTACCGGGAGATGCGCACCAACCTCAAGTTCCTCGACGTCGACAACCCGCCGCGCGTCATCGTCGTCACCAGTGCCCTGCCGGCCGAGGGCAAGACCACCACGGCCATCAACACCGCGCTGGTGCTCGCGGAGGCCGGCCATTCCGTGGTGCTCGTCGAGGGCGACCTGCGCCGGCCGCGGGTGTCGAAGTACCTCGGGGTCGTCGGCGACGTCGGCTTCAGCACCGTGCTGTCGGGCCAGGCCGGTCTGGAGGACGTGCTGCAGCCCAGCCAGTACGAGGGACTGTGGGTGCTGGCCTCCGGGGCGCTGCCGCCCAACCCCAGCGAGCTGCTCGGCTCCGACACCGCCAAGCACGTCATCGACGATCTGCGGGGGCGCTTCGAGTACGTGATCATCGACGGCTCGCCGGTCCTGCCCGTCACCGACTCGGTGGTGCTCGCCGCGGCCACCGACGGCGCGCTGCTCATCGCTCGCCACGGCAAGACCACCCGCGAGCAGCTCGCCCGCGCGGTCGGCAACCTGGGCAGCGCCGGTGCGCACCTGCTCGGCACCATCATCACGATGACGCCGACCAAGGGCCGCGGCGCCTACGAGTACCGGTACTACTACGAGTCCGACGAGTCGGCGAAGAAGGCCCCGGCCGCGGCGTCGACGCCCGCCCCGACCGGGTCGGCGCCCGCGCAGCCGGGCCCGGCCGCGCAGCAGACCGGCGGACGCCGCTACCGCGAGGAGCAGAACCGGCCGGAACCGTACCGGCCGGAGCAGCCGCACCGGGGCGGGCCGGGCCACGACGACGCGCAGCCGGGACAGCACTACCGGGCCCCGCAGGCGTACACCGCCGACCCCGCCTACCGCGAGCAGGCGGTGCCGACGGCGGTGTCGCGGCCCGTCGCGCCGTCGCCCATGCAGGGCCCGCGCAACGGGTCAGTCGTGGAGCCGGGCGAGCAGCGGTAGCAGCAGATCGGCGATCTCGGTCCCGACGGCGACGAACGTGTCCTCGTCCAGACCGATCGGATCGGTGACCTCCTCCGGCCCGGGCGCGGGAAACTGTGCCCGGGCCGCGGCGAGGTCGGCGACGGTCTCGGCGCCGCTGAGCTGCTGCAGCCGCGCCGCCTCGCGCAGCGTGAACGTCCGCTGGAGCATCCGCGGAGCCGCCTGCAGCACGGCCCCTCGGTGCGACTCGGCCATCGTGATCACCAGGTCGGCGTCCTGGGCGATGTGCGGCGACAGGCGCCGGGCGACGAAACCGTCGGGCTCGCCGCCGAGCTGGCGCAGCACCAGCGCGGCCGTCGGCTCCATGGGCCGCCCGACCATGCCGCGGGTGCCGGCGCTGTGCGCGGACAACGCTCCCCGGCCCGTCTCCGTCGCGTATGCGGTGGTCAACAGCTCGGCGGTGGGGGATCGGCAGATGTTCCCGGTACAGACGTACAGAACCCGCATCGCTCGATCCTAGGCAGCGAACGGGTCGTTCGTCCGGTTGTGACGGCGTGTGTCCGATTCGCCGGGTAGGCGTGTCCGGACCGTTCGGTACCATCGGGCGGTCGGGATGCGCCGGGGGTGGATGTGCGGCGCAAAACACGATCAGAAGGCGGCTGATGAGTTCGGTTCTCGGGGTGACCGCAGGGACGAGTGCCGTCCGGATCGTTCGTCCGATCGATCCGGCCGCGCCCGCCGCGGGCTACCAGTTCCAGGTGGTGGAGACCAGGCAGGACGAACCGGCGCGGCTGGCGGCGCAGACCGTGGGTGTGCTCGTGCAGGCCGGCATCGCGGGCGACACCGTCGAGCGGGTGGGCCTGGTGTTCCGCGACGCCGCCGACGCCGAGCGGCTCCGCACCGCGATGGCCGAGCAGGGACTCGACCGCTACACCCTCGTCGGCGAGTCCGAGGCGGCCCTGGCCTATCTGCGGGCCACCGGCGAGCTCACCGGCGACGTCGCGGTGCTCTACGACCTCGGTGCCTCCGGGCTCACCGTCACCGTCGTCGACCGGACCACCGGCGCCGTGCACACCGAACGCACCAGGACGGTCTCCGGCCGCCTGTTCGACGAGGCCGTGCGCCTGCACCAGCTCGGCACGGACGGCGTGTGGCGACCCGACGACCCGGAGGACGAGGAGTTCGTCGCCCAGTGCCGCACGGCGAAGGAACAGCTGTCCGGCAGCGACGCCGTCGCAGTGCCGGGCACCGCCGGCGTGATCCTCATGTCCCTGGAGACCTTCGACCCGCTGATCACCCCGCTCGTGGAGGGCTCCGCGCGGTTCCTGCGCGACGTCGTGCACCGGTCCGGCGCCCGGCCCGAGACGATCGTCCTGCTCGGCGGCGGCGCCCACGTCCGGCTGGTGCGCCGGGTGCTCGAGACGTGGATGAAGCTGCCCGTCGTCGTGCCGCACGAACCTGAACTCGTCCTGGCCAAGGGCGGCGCCCTGCGCGCCGTCGCGGCGGGCCCCACCCCGTCGGCGATCACCGAACTGATCGTTCCGCCGGGGGCGACCGAACGCATCGTCCCGCCCCGCGGAGTGGTGCCCCAGCGCACCGAGCGGATCGCGCGGACCGAGACACCGGAACCGGCCGCGGCCGGACGGACCGGGACGCCGGAGAGGACCCCGGCGTGGAAGCGGACGGCGACCGCGCGCGGCCCGCACGTGTCGGGCCGCCAGATCAGTGGGGCCGGGCTGGCCGGCACCGCCCTGGGCGTGGTGGCCATGATCGGGCTGGCGCTGGGCGCACAGAACACCTTGGCCGGCGACGACGAGTCGGAGACCCGGCCGACCGAGGTGATCGTGACGACGCCCCCGCCGGCCCCGCAACCGGCGCCCGCCGTCGCGCCGGCGCCGGTGCCGACGACGACCACCGTGCCGCCGACCGAGGAGTCCACGACGGAGCGGGTGGTGCCGCCCCCGCCGGTGATCACCCCCGCGCCGCCGCCGCTGATTCCCGGGCTCAACATCCCGGTACCGACCCTGCCGCCGCTGCCGCCCCTGCCCACGATCGAAGTGCCGCCGGAGCTCCGGCTGCCGATCTGACGGACCCCTCCGCCGCCGGGGACCCTCGTGGCCGATGGCGCCCGGCGCGACGGGTTAGAGTACAGACGATGTTTTCGCCACAGAACACCCCGCTGTGCGACTCGGTCACGCTGGCCTATCGGCGCGTGCGCGCCGAGCCCGGTCAGCTGACCGTGCTGCGGCGGGCCCTGGAGCGCTGGCTCGACGCGGTGCACGTGCGCCCCGAGCTGACGCGCGACGTGCTGCTGGCCAGCTACGAGGCCCTCGCCAACGCTGTCGAGCATGCCTACCGCGACGGTTCGGCGGGCACTCTCGACCTCGAGGCGACGCTCATCCCGGGCGACCGGCAGGTCGAGGTCGCCATCATCGACCGCGGCAGCTGGCGCGCGAACGACACCGACCCGGGCACCAGTTCGCGTGGGCACGGTCTCACGCTGATCAAGTCCCTGGCGGACACGTCGACCGTGGCCCCCGCCGACACCGGGACCGTCGTCACCATGCGCTGGAGTATCTAGGCCCTGTTTCGAAAGCGGAGAATCGACGGGTCGTTCAGGCGTAGAGGCGGGCTTCTCGCGCCGAGACCGACCCCGGTCTCGGTCAGCCGAGGGGTTCGACCTCGCCGGGTTGCCACGTCCGGTCGAACCATGCCTGGAGTGGTCCATAGAGGCGCAGGATCAGGAACCAGGACTTCCCCGGGACCGTCTCGATCCAGTTCGACTCCCGGCCCGCCGGCGATGCGGGTCCGAAGTAGACGTCCACCGAGCCGTCTTCGTCGGCTGCGACCGTCCCGGTGTTGCTGCTGAGCGACGGGTACGGATTGTCGGTCTGCAGCAGAGAGCGGGACTGGCAGTCGTAGACGCACAACGACCAGAAGTCCTTGGCGGGAATGCCTGCGGGCAGGTGCATTCGGTAGGTGCGGCCCCCGTCCAGCCATTCGCCCTCGGCGTCCTCGGCGGTGTAGGCGTACTGCGAGCCCACTCCCACCATCGGGGTCGCCATCGCCGGCGTGACGACGGTGGCGACGTAGTGGAACAGCGTACGGGCATCCAGGAGGCGAACACCGTCGTGCAGGAACTCGGAGCTTCCGCCCACGAAGGCCGTCTTCCACGACGACACGTCCCGGCCGTAGATGTAGGACTGCGGGTCACGTGGCCGGTACGCGAGAGTGCGCGCAATCGCCGCACCGATCGGCGCCGCCTGAGACAGGATTGCGCGCATCCGCTGATCGGGAGCGAACGGCCGGCCCTTGATGATGCCGATCGCCGCCAGCTGACCGGCAAGCTCGGGATCGAGTGCGTCGACCGGTTCTTCCTGGACGATCTGGTCGACCTCTTCGTAGAACGAGAAGTCGTTCGAGTGGACGGTGTTGTACGGCACGCCGTCTGCTTTCACGAACCGCATCTCCGGCGGGTCACCGGCCTGGGCGAGCGGATAGATACGGGTCTGCTCGATGACATCGAGCCCGCCGAGGTTGCGGGCGAACAGGAAGTTGGTGAACGTGCGCGAGCGGGAGGTGAAGTAGCCCTCGGGGACCTCGCCCTGGTAGCCCGGCGGCAAGAACAGGTACTTCCCGCCCTGCCCCTTGTCGGGCCCGGCATTGCCCAGGTCGGCCACGTACCGGAACCAGAAGTCGTCGACCACGTCGAGCGACATCGGCGGGCACTCGATCACCGTCGGCCCGTCGGCCCGCAGGTCGAGCAAAGTGAACCCATAGGTCGTCTCGGTGTTGGCTGTCAGGAGGTAGGGCACCGAATCCATGCGCGGGCACACGGCCATGTCCCGCGACGTGTGGATTCCCAGCGACGGGAACGCGGCACGTGCGGCCGCGAGCGACGCGCCGGGAACCGCGTTCAGGAACACGTCGACGCCGCGCAGCAGGTCGAGACGATCCCAGCACAACGCCATCGTGTCCAGGTCCGGGACACCGTCGTCGAATCGGAATGTCCCCAGGTCCGTCTCGACGACATCAGGGATCCCCACCGCGCGACGGACCTCGTCAGAGCTCCCGCCGGAAGACCGAGCCGGCATGACCCCTCCTTCCCCGGCCGGCGCTCGGGAGCGGGTCGCCATGGTGCGCGACGTCTGTCGAGGGTCACCCGAGGAGCAGGCCGGGCAGTTGGCAGCTGCTGCGTCCTCTCTGCAAGATAAGGGCATCACACTGGATCCAGCAAGGCTGCTTCCGTGGACCCGGGGCGGCCAGAGACGTAGGCCCTGAATCGAACGGACGAAAAGCAAGTGCAATTGGGACCTGTGGCCCGTGGCCGAGCGATCCATTGCCTGGGGAACCGGCGAAGACGCGGCCGTCGCGATCGGTCGTCAAAAATGTCTGCCCAATTGTCTCAAGACACAAAGGAACACATTTGCAGAGCACTGGCGGCGGCGGTATTCGTCGACGGATACCGCAGTCGACGCCGATGGTTACCGGCGGCGGGGCAGCCGCACCACCTGGACGAAGAACTCGTCGATCTGCCGGACCGCCCCGATGAACTGGTCGAGGTCCACCGGCTTGGTGACGTACGCGTTGGCGTGCAGCCGATAGCTGCGCAGGATGTCCTCCTCGGCGGCCGAGGTGGTCAGCACCACGACCGGGATGTCGGACAGGTCCGGGTCGGACTTGATCTTCTCGAGGACCTGGCGCCCGTCGTACTTGGGCAGGTTGAGGTCGAGCAGGATCAGGTCGGGACGCGGCGCTCCGGTGTGGGCGCCGCGCTGGTACAGGAAGTCCAGCGCCTCCTCGCCGTCGCGGACCACGTGCAGCTCGTTGCCGATCTTGTTGTCCTCGAAGGCCTCGCGGGTCATCAGCTCGTCGCCCGGGTCGTCTTCGACCAGTAGGACGTCGATGGGCTCTGCGGGGGTCATGCGGGGGCTCCTTCGAGATCGGTGTCGGCCGGGGCGTGCTCTTCGGGTTCTGCCTCGGGCAGGGCGGGGACGGTGAAGCAGAACCGGGTGCCTCCGGTGTGCTCGGTGTCGATCCAGATCCTGCCACCGTGGTACTCGACGATCTTCTTGCACACCGCCAGGCCGATGCCGGTGCCGGTGTAGACGTCGCGGCCGTGGAGGCGCTGGAAGATGATGAACACCTTCTCGGCGAACTCCTTGTCGATGCCGATGCCGTTGTCCGTGACGCACAGCTGCCAGCTGCCGGCACCCGCCTGGTCACCGCCACCGTCGCCGTCGGCCCGCTCACACGTGATCCGCACGACGGGGGTGCGGTCCGGGTGGCGGAACTTGATCGCGTTACCCAGCAGATTCTGCCAGAGCATCGTCAGCAGGGTCGGATCGCCCGTGATCTCGGGGAGCTTCTCGGGCCGTTCGATGCGCGCCTCGGACTCGTCGACCGCGGCGGAAAGGTTGGTCAGTGCCTTGTCCAGCGGCTGATCCAGGTCGACGCGCACGTGGGCGTCGTTGACCCGGCCCACCCGGGAGAACGCCAGCAGGTCGTTGATGAGGACCTGCATGCGCTTGGCGCCGTCGACGGCGAACGCGATGTATTGGGCGCCCCGTTCGTCGAGTTTGTCGCCGTAGCGCTTCTCGAGCAGCTGGCAGAAGGAAGCGACCTTGCGCAGCGGTTCCTGCAGGTCGTGGGAGGCGACGTAGGCGAACTGCTCGAGCTCGGCGTTGGAGCGGCGCAGTTCCTCGGCCTGGGCGTCGAGGTCCGCCGTCTGGCTGGCGAGGCGCTGGTGCTGGGTGTGGGCGGCCGCCAGCGCGAACACGATGCGCCCGCGCATGCCTTCGACGTCCCGTGCCAGCGCCCGGATGTCCTTCGGGCCCTGGGGGCGGATGTGCTGATCGAAGTTGCCGTCCGCGATGACGCGCCGCGTCGCCGCGCGCAGGCTGACCAGCGGCATGGCGACGAGGTTGTGCACGAGGATCACCATGAGCAGGCCGGTGAGCAGGAAGCCCGCCACCATCGCCACGAGCACGGAGTTGCGGATCGTCCGGGCGTGCACGAGGTCGTCGTAGCCGTCCGCGCGGGCCTGGACGAGTTCGGCGTTCTGCGCCTCGAAGAGGGTGCGCATGGTGTCGAATGTGGAGCGGCCCCGCTCGGTGCTGCCGGGATCCGCGGGCTGGGGGACGCCGGGGACGACGCTCGCGACGAGGGGGTCGGCGTAGTCGGCGCGCCACGCGTCCGCTGCCGCCTCGATCTCGTCGACGTCGGCGAGCAGTTCCGGATGGCCGGCGGTGAACTCCCGCATCCGGTTCGCGGCCTCCTGCTCGACCCGCTTGCCCGTCAGGTACGGCTCGAGGAACTCGACGTCGCCGGTGGCGGCGTAGCCGCGGGCGCCGGTCTCCTGGTCCAGCAGCGCCGCCTGCAGCCGGTACGCCTCGGCGCGGGCCGGCTGGATCTGGTCGACCAGCTCGTCCGTGATCTGGGCGGTGCGCTGGATGAAGTATCCACCGACAACGGTGCCGACGACGACGAACACGGCGAGGACCGCGAAGGCGACCTGGAACCAGCTCTGGACCGTCAGCCGTGAGCGCACCCGCTCGACCTTGGGTTCGGGCATCGACGGGTCTCTCATGCCTGTTCCGTTACTTTCTCGCTCCAGCACACGTGCACCACGGCCACGTCGTCGCCGAGTCCCCCGTGACTTTCCGCCAGCGCCTCGGCCCGGTCGATCAGGGTGTCGACGAAATCCTCGGGCGCCAGGTGGCCCGCCTCGCGGGCCAGCCGCAGCAGGCCCTCCTCGCCGAGGCGTTCCCCGCCGTCGCCGATCCGGCCCTCGAACAGCCCGTCGGTGAACATCATGATGCCGCCGCCCTCCGGCAGTTCCAGCTCGTGCACGGGCCACGTCGAATCACCGGGCAGCAGTCCCAGGGCGGGTCCGCCGGGCGCCTCCACCCAGTCCACCCCCTGGGAACTGTGCAGCAGCAGACCCGGATGCCCGGCCCGCATCACCTGCACCCGGCGCCGGTCCGGCGACATGGCCAGGCTGGTGAGGGTGGCGAAGTGCCGCTCGTTCGCCCGTTCGGCGACCATGATCTTCTCGAGCTTCTGCAACTGCGCGACGCCGGTGACGCCGGTGACCACGAGGGTGCGCCAGGCGATCCGAAGGCTCACCCCGAGTGCCGCCTCGTCGGGACCGTGCCCGCAGACGTCGCCGATGAGCACGTGCACCGTGCCGTCCTCGGTCTGCACGACGTCGTAGAAGTCACCGCCGAGCAGGGACTGCTCGCGCCCGGGCCGGTAGCGGGCCACGACGTCCACGTCGCCCGTGCCGCGCAGCATCGGCGACGGCAGCAGGCCGCGTTCGAGGCGGGCGTTCTCCCGCGCCTGCAGCCGGCTGGCCTGCAACGCGACGGCGGCATGCTCGGCCTGCTTGCGCTGGATCGCATAGCGCACGGTCCGGCCGAACATGTCCGGCTCCACCCGTCCCTTGACGAGATAGTCCTGCGCGCCGGCGGTCACCGCCGCCAGCCCCGTCTGCTCCTCGGCGAGGCCGGTGAGCACCACGACCGGAACGCCGGCGGCGTACTGCTGCACCCGGGCCAGCGCGTCCATGCCCTGCGCGTCGGGTAGATGCAGGTCCAGCAGGATGCAGTCGGGCAGTCCGTCGGCCAGCTCCGCGCGAGCCGCGGCCATCGTCTGGACCCATTCCAGGCGCATGCCCTGCGCACTGTCCGCCACCAGTTCCTCGACGATGAGTGCGTCGCCGGCGTCGTCCTCGATCAGGAGGACCGACGGTTCCTCCCGGCCCCAGTCGGTGTCCAGGGCGACCGATGTACCTTTGCTGCTACTTCCTGGTGGTGCGCCGGCAGGCCCGTGCTGCTCGGAGAACATGGCCCCTGCCCTTCGATCTCGCGTGCCGTGATTCCGGTTCCCTCGCTCCGGACGACAACAGAGGAAGAATACCTATCGTTCGCCCGTTCGCCGTCGCCCGTGGCCGACGAACCGGTCACCGGGCATGCCGGCCCTTGCTGGCGACGGGCTCCTGGGCGCCGGGCCGGGCCAGCAGCGCGGCGATGCCGGTGGTGAGCGGGACGGACAGGGCCAGCGCGATGCCGCCCACACACGCCCGCACCACCTCGATGGCGACGGCGTCGCCGGTGAGCACGTCCGAGATGGACCGGCCGGCGACGCTGAACAGCAGCAGCAGGGGCAGGGCGCCACCGGCGTACGCCAGCACGAGGGTGTAGACGGTGCTGGCGATGTGGTCGCGGCCGACCCGCATCGCGGAGGAGAACACCTTCCGGCGCGAGGCCGTGGGATCGAGCGCCGCCAGCTCGAACGCCGACGCCGCCTGGGTGATGGTCACGTCGTTGAGGACACCGAGCGAACCGATGATGAAGCCGGCGAGGAGCAGGCCGGTGATGCTGACCTGCTCGAGGTACAGCTGCACGTCGGTGTTCTGTTCCTCGGACAGCCCGGTCAGGTGTGTCATCCAGATGGCGAGGTACGAGAGCAGCGCGGCGAGCAGCATCGACGCAAGGGTGCCCAGCAGGGCCGAGCTGGTGCGCAGATTCACCCCGTGCGCGAGATAGAGCACGACGTAGAGGATGATCGCGCCGCCGACCAGCGCGACGGGCACGGCGGGTTTGCCGTCGAGCAGCGCGGGGAGCATGAACACCACGAGCACCCCGAACGCGATCAGCAGGCCGATCAGGGCGCGCAGGCCCCGCCACCGGGCCACGGCCACGATGACCACGACGAACGCCGTGATGATCAGCGCGAGGGGAAGCCCGCGGGAGTAGTCGTAGAACGAGTACTGGGTGGCGCCGGACGGGTCGACCTGCCGCACCAGCCGGATCTCCTCGCCGACCTGCAAGTCCGGCTGCCCCGGTCCGGGCCCGATCTCGAGCAGGGTGCGGGTGCCCTCGTTGGGACCCGAATCGATGGTGACGATGCTGCGCTGGCACTGGTAGGCGTCGGTCGCGGGTGGGACGGGGTCGCCGGTGAACGGCCGGCCGGCCGAACTGCTCCCGCACGGGCCGATGTCCTGCTCGACGACGGTGCCGGCCTCGGTGACGACGGCTCCGCCGCCGGTGGTCTGGAACGGGGCCGGGATGTCGACCGCCTGCCCGCTGGGCCACAGCGCGACGGCGCCGGCGAGCACGGCGACGCCGATCGCGACGAGGAGTCCGACGACGACCTTGGCGGCGGTGGGGCCGACCGGGATCGGCCCGGAGAAGTGGCCGTGTCCGTGTCCGTGTCCGTGGCCGGGGGGCTCTGCGCGAGTCACCGCATCAGGGTAACGACGAGATCGCGGCGAGGTCGCATCGCAGAAGCCCGGTCGCATCCGGGGGACAAGGGCTGGTGGTGGCGGGGAGCAGGGGGGGTGTCCCCGCCACCGTCGACCTGATCTCGCACAGGGGGGATGGCGATGATCAGGGAGCCCAGCACGCTGAGGTGCCGTAGACAAACGTAATGGTTCTGTCGGGCCCGGGGGTAGTGCCTACTGTGTGTCGGTCCTCACCGGGGCCCGGCCGAACGCTCGTTTCCGGGGCCGGTCGGCGGCGCTGCCTGCGGTGATGCCGTGCGTTCGTCGCAACATATAGTTTCGACAAACGGTCGGCGTGTCGCGCATCCCGGGCGTGTCGCGATGGCGGTCACTCCTGGTGCAGGTCACTGCTTGTAGCTGGACAGGAAGTTGCCGAAGCGTTCGATGGCCACCGCCAGGTCGCGCGCCCACGGCAGCGTCACGATCCGCAGATGGTCCGGATCCGGCCAGTTGAAGCCGGTGCCCTGCACCATCAGGATCTTCTCCTGCAGCAGCAGGTCCTGGACCAGCTTCTCGTCGTCGTGGATCTCGTACACCTCCGGATCGAGGCGCGGGAAGGCGTACAGGGCGCCGCGCGGCTTGACGCAGCTGACGCCGGGAATCGAGTTCAGGCGCTCCCACGCGACGTCGCGCTGCTCGAGCAGCCGGCCACCGGGCAGGATCAGGTCCTCGATGCTCTGATGCCCGCCGAGCGCCACCTGGATCGCGTGCTGGGCCGGCACGTTGGGGCACAGGCGGGTCGAGGCGAGCAGGTCGACGCCCTCGAGGAACCCGCCGGCGTGGTCCTTCGGGCCGGTGATCGTCATCCAGCCCGACCGGTATCCGGCGACCCGGTAGGCCTTCGACAGGCCGTTGTAGGTCAGGCACAGCAGGTCGGGTGCGAGGGTGGCCAGGGAGATGTGCTTGACGTCGTCGTAGAGGATCTTGTCGTAGATCTCGTCGGCGAGCAGCAGCAGCTGGTACTTGCGGGCCAGCTGCACCAGCTGTTCGAGCACCTCGAGCGAGTACACGGCACCCGTCGGGTTGTTCGGGTTGATGACCAGCAGGGCCTTGGTCTTCTCCGTGATCTTCGACTCGATGTCCTCGATGTCGGGATTCCAGTCGTTGGACTCGTCGCACAGGTAGTGCACCGGCGTACCGCCGGCCAGGGAGGTCATCGCCGTCCACAGCGGGTAGTCCGGCGCCGGGATCAGCACCTCGTCGCCGTCGTCGAGCAGGGCCTGCATCGTCATCGTGATCAGCTCGGAGACGCCGTTGCCGAGATAGACGTCGTTGATGTCGAGCTTCGGGAAGCCCGGCACGAGCTCGTAACGGGTGACGATGGCCCGGCGCGCCGACGCGATACCCTTCGACTCCGAGTAGCCCTGGGCATTGGGCAGCGCCGCGATCATGTCCTGCACGATCGTCTCGGGCGCCTCGAATCCGAACGGCGCCGGGTTGCCGATGTTGAGCTTCAGGATGCGGTGCCCCTCCGCCTCGAGCCGCGCGGCGTGCGCGTGCACCGGCCCTCGGATCTCGTACAGCACGTTCTGCAGCTTCGCGGACTGCTCGAGCTTGCGGGTGATGCGGTGATGAAGGTGGCCCTGTTCTCCTGTACTCACGGCGTCCATGGTGCCACCCGGCCGCAACCGGGTTTCAGCCGGATTTCGCCTGCATCGCCGCGTCCACCGCGACGATCGGCCGGAAAAGTGCAATCATGACCACTTGTGACCGTTGCGTCGGGGTGACGCGCGGGTGGATTGAGGAGTCGCACGGTATGGCACAGGGAACTGTGAAGTGGTTCAACGCCGAAAAGGGTTTCGGCTTCATCGAGCAGGACGGCGGGGGACCCGACGTGTTCGTCCACTACTCGGAGATTCAGGGCTCCGGCTTCAAGTCGCTGGACGAAGGTGCCCGGGTCGAGTTCGAGATCGGGCAGGGACAGAAGGGCCCGCAGGCCCAGGGGGTCCGTCCCATCTGAGTGGGTCGTCCCGACAGTTCGACGGCGCTGCACCTTCGGTGCAGCGCCGCCGTTGTCTTCGGACCGGTCACAACTTCGTGGGTGGTTCGCCTCGTTTGTCCTACCATTCGGTAACATCCCGGCGCATTGCGGACATATGGGATGTAAGAACCGTGATGTTCGGGGGACGGGCGAGACAACCAGGGGGTTGGTGTACATGGTGGGGGCCGGTGCCGCTGGGGCGCGCTGGAAGGACCGCAAACGGTATCTGTGGCTGTGCGGGCTCGCCGTCCCGCTGAGCCCGTTCGCCGCGTGGGTGCTCGTGGAGTACCTGCGCCTCGGTGTGTTCTGGGCGTTCGGTGCGCTGTTGATCGCGGTGATCGTCCCGCTCGTCGACCGGTTCACCGGCGTCGACAAGGCCAACCCGCCGGAGGAGGCCATGTGCGACCTCGAGGAGGACCGGTACTACCGCTGGTGCACCTACCTATATCTGCCGCTGCAGTACGCGGGCCTCGTCTTCGCCTGCTGGGTGTGGACCGTCGCGCCGATGGGCTGGCCCGAGCGGCTCGCGATGGCCGCCACGGTCGGCGTGGTGGGCGGCGTCGGCATCAATGCCGCGCACGAACTCGGGCACAAGCGCACCGATCTCGAACGCCGGCTCGCCAAGATCGCCCTCGCCCAGTCGGGCTACGGGCACTTCTTCGTCGAACACAATCACGGTCACCATCTGCGCGTCGCCACCCCGGAGGACGCCGCGACGGCGCGGTTCGGCGAGACGTACTGGGAGTTCCTGCCGCGCTCGGTGTTCGGAGGGCTCCGGTCGGGCTGGCGGTACGAGCGCGAGCGCCTGGCCCGTCGCGGGCTGTCCTGGTGGAGTCCGCGCAACAACGTCCTGAACGCCTGGGCGCTGACCGTCGTGCTGTATGCCGCGCTGATCGCGGTCTTCGGGTGGTCCGTCGCGCCGTGGCTGGCGGTGCAGGCCGTGCTGGCCGTGATGTTCCTCGAGTCCGCCAACTACCTCGAGCACTACGGCCTGCTGCGCGGCACGCGTCCGAACGGCACGTACGAGCGCGTCGCGCCGCGGCACAGCTGGAACAGCGACCACAGCTGCAGCAACCTGTTCCTCTACCACCTGCAGCGGCACAGCGACCACCACGCCAACCCGCTGCGGCGCTACCAGACGCTGCGCACGATGGAGGAGGCGCCGCAGCTGCCCGCCGGCTACGCCGTCATGATCCTGCTGTCGTTCGTTCCGCCGTTGTGGCGCAGGGTGATGGACCCGCGCCTGCTCGACCACTACGACGGTGACGTCTCGCGCGTGAACCTCGATCCCAAGCGCCGCGAGGAGCTGCTTGCCCGGCACGGCTGACACCCGCGTGCCTGCACCCGCTGCAGCCGTCGAATCCGGTTATCGGGATGCGGCTTCGGGTGCACGCTCGGCTGTCCACATCCGGGCGGTTCGTCCACAGCGTTCCGACGATCGGAGCTGTCGGCGGCCGGCGGGGCGATCGCGACGGCCGCGGTGACCACGGCCGCGGCCGTGCTGGATCGGCCGAACCGATCCGGGCGCCGTGGACCCGCCGGCCTGCATACCCTGGCCCGCGGCGAACACACCGCACTGTCGGGGATTGCGCGGCGACTCGGCATGCGTACACCGCGCGAAGCCGCCCGTGCCGGCCCACAGAGCGAGTCCCAGCAACGACAACCGGCATCGATCGCAGGTTGTCCTCAGATTGTGTCGATAACCAGCAAGTGTTCGATGCCGCGGAGATCGCCGATGTTGCGGGTGACGAGTCTGGCGTTGTTCGCGTGCGCGGTGGCGGCGATGAAACTTCCTCCTGTGTCCAGGAAGACCTCGAAGGGGGGGATGTCTGCTCCGGGAAACGGCGACGCCCCCCACCCGAGCGGGTGAGGGGCGTCGCCGTGGGTGCTACCCGCGCCGGCCGGGGGCCTTGGCACCGGACCTGAAGCCCAGCGCGCCCGGCTTGGCCTGCGGCGGGGCCGGGGCCTCGGCGCCGTTGGTCGCCGGCGCCTCCGCGCCGTTGGTCGCCGGCGCCTCCGCGCCGTTGGTCGACGGCGCCTCGGGGGCCGGTGCCTTCTCCGGCGGTGCATCCGGATCGGGCGCCTCACCCGGGGGTGCGTGCGCCGGTTCCGGTGCCTCCGCAGGGGCCTCGGGCTTCTCCGCCGGAGGCTCGGGCTTCTCCGCCGGAGACTTCGGCGCGGTGGCCTTGCGGGCGCCGGGAGCCTTCGCTCCGCCCTTGAACGCCAGGCCGCCCGGCTTCGCCTTCGGTGGCTCGGGAGCCGCCGGAGCCTCCGTGACGGGTGCGTCGACGGCCGGTGCCGTGGCGGGTGCCTCGGCAGCCGGTGCCTGGGCGGCCGGTGCCTGGGCGGCCGGTGCTGCGGCGGGGGCCGTCGCGGCCGGAGCGGCCTTCTTGGCCCCCGGGGCCTTGAGTCCGCCCTTCATCTGCAGCCCGCCCGGCTTGGCCTTCGGAACCGACGGCGCGGCGGGTGCCTCGGCGGCCGGTGCCGTGGCGGGTGCCTCGGCCGACCGTGTCTCGGCGGCCGGTGCGGCCGCTGCCGAAGCCGTCTTCTTGGCGCCCGGGGCCTTGAGCCCGCCCTTCATCTGCAGCCCGCCCGGCTTGGCCTTCGGGGCCGCCGGGGCCTCGGCCGGAGCGGATTCGGCAGCGGGAGCGGCGGCAGCCGGAGCGGCCTTCTTGGCGCCCGGGGCCTTGAGTCCGCCCTTCATCTGCAGTCCGCCCGGCTTGGCGGCCGGGGCAGCGGGAGCCTCGGCTGCGGCGCCGTCGCCGGCTGCGGGAGCCTTCGCACCCGGAGCCTTCAGGCCGCCCTTCATCTGCAGGCCGCCCGGCTTCGAGCCGGGAGCCTTGGCGGCGCCCTTCATCTGCAGGCCGCCGGCCGGGGCCGTCTTGGGGGCTGCCGGGGTCGCGGCCGCCTCCTCGATCTCCTCGACGCGCTCCTTCTCCACCGTCTCGGCGGTCGCCTCCGAGGCCACGGCGGCCTTCCGGGTGCCGGCGGTCGCCGCCGGTTCCGCGACGGGCCGCTCACGCGGGATCACCTTGATGTTCTCGCTGAGCGTCGCGGGCTCGAGACGGGTGATGGAGTCGAGCATGAGCTGGGCGACGTCGACGACCTCGACGCCCTCGCCTTCGCCCTTCTCCTGACGCGCGGTGACGCCGTCGTTGAGCATGACGCGGCAGAACGGGCAGCCGGTGGCGATCTTCGACGGATTCGTCGACAGTGCCTCGTCGACGCGGTCGATGTTGATCCGCTTGCCGATCTTCTCTTCCATCCACATGCGGGCGCCACCGGCACCACAGCACATGGACCGCTCGCCGTGCCGCGGCATCTCGGTGAGCTTCGCGCCGGACGCAGCCATCAGCTCACGCGGTGCGTCGTACACCTTGTTGTGGCGGCCGAGGAAGCACGGGTCGTGGTAGGTCACGTCCTGGCTCACCGACGCCACCGGCACCAGCTTCTTCTGCCGCACCAGGCGGTTCAGCAGCTGGGTGTGGTGCACGACCTCGTAGTTCCCGCCGACCTGGGGGTACTCGTTGTTGAGCGCGTTGAAGCAGTGCGCGCAGGTGACGACGATCTTGCGCTTGGAGTCCTCGACGCCCTCGAACACCGAATTCAGGGTCTCGATGTTCTGCATCGCGAGCTGCTGGAACAGGAACTCGTTGCCCGCGCGACGGGCCGAGTCACCGGTGCAGGTCTCCTCGGCACCGAGAACCATGAACTTCACGCCGGCGGTCGCGAGCAGCTCGGCGACGGCCTTGGTGGTCTTCTTGGCCCGGTCCTCGTAGGCGCCGGCGCAGCCGACCCAGAACAGGTACTCGTAGTCGGCGAAGCTGTCCGCGTCCTGGCCGAACACCGGAACGTCGAAGTCCAGCTCGGAGATCCAGTTGAGCCGGTCCTTGGCGTTCTGGCCCCACGGGTTGCCCTTGTTCTCGAGGTTCTTGAACAGACCCGCGAGCTCGGACGGGAAGTCGGACTCGATGAGCACCTGGTAGCGGCGCATGTCGATGATGTGGTCGACGTGCTCGATGTCCACCGGGCACTGCTCGACGCAGGCACCGCAGTTGGTGCAGCTCCACAGCGTCTCCGCGTCGATGACGGGCGCGAGCTCGCCCTCGACGGTCTCGCCGACGAGCTTGCGATCGGCCTCGGCCAGCGCTGCGGCCGGGATCTTCCCCAGCTTGGCCTCGTCCGCGTTGCCCTCGGCGTCGACCAGACCGGTCTCGTCGCCGCCGAGATCCTTGCGGCCACCGGCGAGCAGGTACGGCGCCTTGGCGTAGCCGTGGTCGCGCAGCGAGGTGATGACCAGCTTGGGCGACAGCGGCTTACCGGTGTTCCAGGCCGGGCACTGCGACTGACAGCGGCCGCACTCGGTGCACGTGGTGAAGTCGAGCCAGCCCTTCCAGGAGAAGTCCTCGATCTGTCCGGCACCGAAGGTGTCGGTGTCCGGATCGGCCGTCTCCATGTCGATGGCCTTGCCCTTCGACGTCATCGGCTTCGCGGCGCCGAGGGCGACGCCACCGTCGTCCTCGCGCTTGAAGTAGATGTTGAAGAACGCGGCGAAGCGGTGCCAGGCGACACCCCACGTGATGTTGCGGCCGACGACGTACAGCCAGATCATGCCGGACATCAGCTTGACGAACGCGAAGATCGACACCATCACGGCGCTCGCCGGCAGCAGCTTGGCGAGGTTCATCGTGAAGAAGTCGGTCCACGGGTTGGCGTGGCCGTAGGTCGCGATCTTGCCGGCCTTGACGAAGATCATGCCGAGGCCCTCGATGAGGACGACGGTCTCGACGAAGTACGCGGCCCGGAAGTCGGAGCCGGCGAAGCGCGAGAGCCGCGCGGGCTTCCGCGGGTGGTTCAGCTGCCGGATGATGATCAGCGCCGTGATTCCGATCACGGTTCCGAGGCCGAGCAGTTCGTCGATCAGGTGATAGACGGCCGTGTTGCCGATCAGCGGCCAGTGGAACGCCGGGTCGAAGGTCTGGCCGTATGCCTCGAACCAGACGATCGCGCCGAGCATGAAGCCGACCATCACCAGCCAGTGGGCCCAGCCCACGGTGCGGAACTTGCTCATCCGGGTGTGTGCGACGAACTCGACGAGCATCTGCTTGAAGCGCGGGAAGAACGGCCGCCACCGATCCGGAGCCGGCTGGCCGATCCGAACGACGTTGACCATCTTCATCGCGCCACCGATGAACGAGTACCAGCACACCAGACTGAGCAGCACGCCGATCGTGCCCAACGTGATCGTCAGGGCATTCATAGGTGGCCTTTCGTGTCGGGGGCGGCAGCGGGCCGCCTGGTATAAGCCCACGCATCGTAACCCGAACTAAGTTACCAGCCGGTAGCTATAGGAAGTTACCGGCCGGTAGTCTAGTCTCGCGGTGCTGCGGCGCGGTGCTGAGCAGAGGTCGACCGCGTGGGGGGCGGCCGAATTGCCGTATCGCGCCGTAGCGTGAGTGTCCGCTCACGTTATGCGTTAAACCTTTCGACTCATTGAGTCAGGCAAACCTAACGTGCGGTAACCGGTCACGCTTCGGCATCCGTACCCGTGGGTCCGGCAACGGAGCGGCAACGGATTCGGTACATTCCGGACGCGAAGATCCGTGTGATGTCGGTTATGATGCTGCGCGAGATGTGCTTTGCGCACCTGCGATCAGGGCCTACGGTGCGCAGGGGCACATTGGTGTCAGAACTTGGGGGGCGTCCGTCGGGGGCGTGCGCCGAAGTCACAGAACGGAATCGAATGAAGTTCAGGAAGCTCGCCGCCGTCGCGGCGATGACCATCGCTGCCGTCGGCCTCACCGCCGGCACGTCCTACGCCGCTCCGGCGGTCACGGCACCGGAGAAGATCAACTACGAGACCAAGGCGGAGGGCGACTCCGTCGTCACCGTCATCGACGCCGGCTCGTTCGCCGTGTCCGGCGACGGCAAGAGCGTCGAGCTGCAGGACGGCGACGGCAACGCGGTCGTGAGCCTGCCCCTGGCCATCCAGCTCGGTGACCTGCAGCTGCCCTTCGAGCGGGAGATCAGCGAGGACGGCAAGACCCTCACCCTGACGCCGGTCGTCGACCCGTCGAAGGCGACCCCGGTCGAGCCCGAGGACAAGGTCGCTCCGGGTCTCAACCCCGTCAGCCTCAAGCTGAGCGACGTCGCGTCGCCCGAGGAGAACCTCAAGGCGCAGCAGAACTTCGCGTCCCAGCTCGGCATCGCCACCGCCGTCGGCGGCCTGACCGGCACCATCATCGGCGCCATCGTGGGCACCTTCGTCATGCCTGCCATCGGCACTGTCGCCGGTGCGGGTATCGGTGGCGTCATCGGCACCATCGTTGTCGGTGGTCCCACCCTGATCGTCGCCGGCATCGGCCTGATCAACACCCTCGCGGCGCCCCCCGGCACCACGGAGTGGGCCGAGAAGTAGTCCTCGCCCGAGCACACTGCGGCCCCGCCACCGATCCGGTGGCGGGGCCGCAGTCGTTTTCCGGGCCAGTCAGGACTGGAGCGTGATCAGCCGGAAAAGATGCACCACGATCTCGACGGCGTAGACCACTACGTCGACGCCGACCGTTGCCAGGTCTACTGACAACAGTCACTCACCTCTCGTCGAACCGCCGTCAACGGACGCCGGGATATGCAGCGGTCCGGTCGCGGAGCAGCGCTGCGCGACCGGACCTTCGGACCCACGGATCGTAATCCGGTCGGTCGGTTTCCAGACATTTCGTGCGCTGCGACACGCCGCATACAAGAAGGTCCGCCTCCCCGAATCGGGGAGGCGGACCTTTGCTGCTCTCGAGGGAGAACGACTACCAGGTGCGCACGCGCAGGCCCGGGTTCTCGGCGAGGACCGAGGAGATCGGCGTCGCGAACAACTCCGGCGACTCGCCCAGCAGGCCGCTGACCACGCCGGCGATCTCGCACATGCCGTACTGGCCGACGTTGGAGGCGCTGGAGATGCCCAGGGCCAGGGTGCCGGTGACGATCGTGCCGCCGCTGTCGCCCTGCAGGGCGCACAGGTTGGTGGAGAAGCCGTTCTCCAGCATGCGATGGCCGACCTCGACGGTCTGGCCCGCGGAGGTCACGACACCGCAGCTGTAGCCCGAGCGGACGCCGGACTTGCACGCGGGCGCGCCGACGACGGGCTCGGCGACGCCGGTGATCGGCAGCGGCGCCGCCAGCGGCACCCGCACACCGTTGTTCTCGAACCGGCTCTGGGCCTCGGCGGTGGGCCGGATCAGGGCATAGTCGCGGCCGTCCAGGCTGGTCTTCTCGAAGGTGCCGAGCTGCTGGCCGAGCTCCTCACCGAGCAGCTGGTACACCTTCGACGCGAACTGGGTGCCTGCGGAGGGCCGGTTCGGGTCGCAGTGCCCGGCGGTGATGTTGACCGGGCGGTCCGAGCCGTCGACGGCGTTGAAGCCGAGCGAGCAGCGCAGGCCCTCGCCGGCGCCGAGCGCGGCGTAGGCGTCCCCGCCGAACAGGGCCGTCGGGGCGGCCAGATCGGCGACGGGCTGCAGGTCGCCGGCGGCCGGCTCCGGGACGAGCGGCGCGGGCGCGAACAGCACCCGGGCGCCCTGCAGGAAGTCGGGCAGCTGAATCCCGGCGACGTTCTCGGTGCGCAGCACGACGTCGTTGTTCACGACGTCGATGGCGACACCACGAACCAGGTCGGCGACGGCGGGCGGCTGGGTGGCCAGCCAGTCGTTCAGTGCCTTCAGTTCGTCGCGGAGCTGCGTCTCGGTACGGTCGGTGTCCTCGACGGTGAATCCGGCGTCCTCGGCGGCCTCGCGGGCCGCGTCGTAACCCTCGCCCTCGGTCAGGCCCACCTTCGGCGTGCCGTCGCGCTCGAGCCACACGCCGGAGAACACGGCAGCGAACTGCTCCCGCGCCGTCTCGGCGAAACGGGCCAGCTCCTGGCTGCGGGCAGCATCCGTCAGGTACCGCTCCGGGCTCATCTGCAGGTCCCTGGCCAGCGCCTCCACGAGTTCGTTCGGCAGCGCCGTCGCCTCGATCGGGGCCGGGTCGGCCTGGGCGATGGCGGCGGCAGGGCCGAGCAGCATGAGCGCTGCCGAACCGTAGACCGCTGCTCGACGGGCGAAGGAGCGTCGCATGGATGCCTTCCTCGTTGATCTCCGCGACGGTGCGCGAAGATGCCGGCCCCGGGCGGGCCGGTGCTGGACTGGACGATCATATGGGGTCGGCCGCGCGAACACCCAGCCGCGCGGCGTGGCGCGGGACCGGTCAGGCCGCGGCGCCGGTGCGCACCCGCGCGCCGGTCTCGGCCTCGATGTCCCGGATCGCGATGCCCAGGCTGGAGGTGCCACCCTGCGGCGCGAGCACGAGGTTGGCCTCCACGCAGTCGGGGGCGCCGGAGCTGTTGGAACCGCTGATCACACCGAGCGCGAGGGTGCCGGTGACGATGGCGCCGCCGCTGTCGCCGGAGAGGGTGCAGGCGGTGGTCGCGAAGCCGCGGATCGTGGTGCTCGTACCGTCGGCGCGGACCAGCTGGGTCTCGATCCGGTCGGCGGCGACGATGCCGCACGTGAAGTACGACGACTGTCCGGACTTGCACACCGGGGCGCCGGCGACGGGCGCGGCGGTGCCGGTGACGGTCAGCGTCGAGCCGTTGCCGCCGCGGATCACGGGCCGGTTCAGGCCGACGTCCTCGCCCGCCTGGTCGAGGCCGATGATGCCGTAGTCCAGGGTGCTGCCCTCGCCGACGGTCGAGCGGGTGAACGCGCCGATCTTCAGGCTCTCGTCGATGTTCTCCCGGTTGGGCAGGTAGACGGTGGAGCCGCCGTCCTCGCGGGCGACCGCGTCGCAGTGGCCGGCGGTGATGTTGGCGGCCGTGCCGTCGGCGTCGACGGCGTTGAAGCCGAACGAGCAGACGCCGATGCGGTCGAGCGGCGTCGAGCGGACGTCACCGTCGGCGGTGATGTAGGTGTCGCCACCCAGCGGGCCGGGCTCGTTCGGCGGCTGGCCCGGGGTGAGCATGACCTGGACGTTGGCGATGAGCGTCGGCAGGTTCAGGGCGCGGCCGGCCGGGCTGTTGGCGATGTCGACGATCAGGCGGTTGTTGAACACGTCGATCGACGTCGAGTTCACCTGGGAGGCCAGTTCGCGGGGCAGCGCGGCGACCCACCGGTTCAGCTCGGCGAGGGACCGCTCGAGCCCGTCCGCGGACACCGGCGCGACGGTGACGTGGTAGCCGTCGTTCTCGGCCTGCCGGGCGGCGTCGGGGTTGGTGACCGCGACGACGGGCTGCCCGTCGGTGCCCAGCCATGCCCCTGCGAAGTCCTCCGGCCGTTCGGCGCGGAAGCTGCGCGCGTAGTCGGCGAGTTCCTGCGCGCGGTCGGATCGCTCGAGGTACTCGTCGGCGCTGATCTTCAGGTCGCGGCTGATGGCCTCGACGAGTTCGGCGGGCAGCTGATCTGCGGGCAGCTGCTCGGCCGGGGCGGCGTGGGCGGTCGCAGCGAGCGGCCCGGCCAGCAGCAGTGCCGACGCCGCAGCGACGACGACACGGCGGACGGTGGTACGAGCAGCGGCGCGCGACGCCGACGAGTGACGCATGGGGGCCCTTCGAGAATGGGTTGACGGGTTTCGTGCGCGGTCGTGCCGCGGAAGCGGACACAACCGTGTGACAGCGTACGGGACAGGGAGGGTCACCCTGCCGCCTCGGAACCGGTCGTGTCCGTTGGGTCCGGTTCCGTGGTTTCGGGGGGCGTCGACGTGGACGTCCCGGTCGGCGCGACGGTCGTGGTGGTCGTCGTCCGGGTGGGCCGGTCCCGTTCGCGGGTGGCCTCGCTCGTGGTCGGTTCGACCGTGGTCGACCGCGTGGTGGTGGAGGGGGCCGGTCGGGATGTCGTGGCCCGGGCCGGCGTGGTCGGCGGCGCGTCCTCGACGGTGGTGCCGGGGGTGAGCGCCACGAGCCCCGAGTCGACGGTGGCCGGTGCCGCGTCCGGGGCGGTCGTCGTCGTGGTGGTGATACCGGTCGGTGTGCCGGTGTTCGAGGGCACCTGCACCGCGCTCGACAGCGACTCGTAGGCGGCGCCCGCCTCTCGCACGGGTGTGTCCGCGGGGGCGTCCCGCAGCGAGAACACCAGGGCGCCCATCCCGACCAGCAGCGCGACGGCCGCCGCGACGGCGCCTCCGACGACGAGCCGGTTGTGCGGGGCCCGGTCCGGGCCGCCGGGCACCGCGTCCGCCTCGGTGCCGGCCGCTGCGACAGTGCCGGCCGCTGCGACAGTGCCGGCCGCTGCGACAGTGCCGGCCGCCGCGACGGGGGCTGCCTCGACGGGCGGCTCGGCGGGGGCGACGGGGTCGAGCGGGGTGCGCGCGGCGGCGCCGATGGGGACCGCCGGCATGATCCGGGTGGCGCCGAGCATGTCCGCGGAACCGGCCGCGGCGGCGAGCGCCGCGCCCCGCACCACCGTGTGCTGTGGCTGCGGCGGCAGCACACACCGCACGCCCATGCCGGCCTTCACGGTCTGCGCGACGAGTTGCGCCGCCGACGGGTCCACCGGCTCCTCGGTGCTGATCACGACGGCGTCGAGGTTGCTGACGAGCCAGCCGAACGCGCCGAGCGCGGCCGACAGCTGCGCGGGCACCGAGGGGGCGTCCCCTTCGGGATAACGGAACGAGCGGCCCGCGGCGACACCGGACCGCACGAGCGTCACCGTCGATCCGCCGGCGTCGAGGTGATAGACGGCGACGAGCCGGCCGCTCTGCTGTGCGACACGGGCCTCGAACCAGGCCGCGACGGCCTCGGCGTCGGAGATCAGGGTGACGTGCCGCAGCCCGACATAGTCGAGGGCGTTGCGCAGCACCGCCACGGTCGCCGGCGGCCATTCGGTGGGATGTGCGGCGGCGACGGTCGCCGGAGCGTCGCCGACCAGGGGAGCGGCGTCGGCGAGCAGGCATTCCATCGCGGTCGCGACGAGGTCCTCCGCGCGGGAGACGGCGCCGTCCTCGGCGCGCACCCCGGCCGGTTCGCCCACCCGGTCGACGAAGCCGGAGAAGGAACTGCATTCGCCGGCGGCACCGGGGGCACGGACGCCGAGCGTGGCCGTGCCGTCGGCGTGCAGGTGCAGACGGGTGAGGCGTTCGACCGGCTCGGGGTCGGGACGGATGCCCTCGGCGGAGGTGACGGCCACGGCGGACACGATGGTGCCGACTCTCAGGCCCACGCCTACGGACATGCAGAAATCCCCCCGTTCCCACTAGTTGCCGGGTTGTCGAACCTCGGTTCCGTGCCCGAGCGCACGGAGCATCGAGATGAGCTCCGATCGCGAGCCGGCGCCGAGCCGCCGCCGGATGCGGGCGACGTGATGTTCGACAGTCTTCGCGGAAATGTACAGGCGCGACCCTACTTCGCGGTAGGTCAGGCCGGCGACGACGAGGTCGGCGACCTCCGCCTCCCGGTCCGACAGGGGACTCGCCGCCGCCGGCGCGTCGGCGGCGGGCGCGGGCGCGGCGGTGCGCGGCGCGGCCGACGGGTGCCGCACCGCGCGCGCGACCTGGAGCAATGTCGTCGCCGTCGCCGTCTCGTCCACCCGCAGCGCGGCCTCGCCGGCCAATCGCGCCCCGTCCCACGGCAGGCCGATCGCGGCGAGCGATTCCGCGGCCGCCTGCACACGCGTGGGGCCGGCATCGCCCTGCAGCACCCGCAGCCAGGCCTGCCCGGCCCGGGCCAGGGCGGCAGCGTAGGCGGTGGTCTCCGCCGCCGACCCCAGGGCCCGGGCGTGCGGCAGCAGTTCCGCGGGCCGGTCCGCGGCGATGGCCGCCTGCACCCCGTACCAGTGCAGCGTCGCGCCCCACAGCGGCGGTTCGCCGAGGGTCGTCAGGAGATCCTGGGCCTGACCGACCAGGTGGGCGATGCGGTCGGCCTCGCCGAGCCGGACCGCGGCGAGCCACAACTCGCCGAGCGGCAGCAGGCTCAGCAGGTCCACCGAGTACTCGGCCACCACCCCCTGCGCCGCGGTCCAGGCGGCGGTCAGCGCGCCGACGTCGCCGCCGCGGCGGGCCAGGCCCACCCGCAGTCCGTGCAGGAACAGCAGGTCCCGCTGCTCGGTGGCGTGGGGGGCGAGCTCGTCGGCGGCGGATGTCGCGGCCGGCAGGTCGCCGCCGATCAGCGCTGTCCACGCCGAGAGCAGGCGGTGCCGTACGGAAGGCGCCGCGGTGGCGCGGCCCAGTACGGCGCCGGCGTGGGCGAGTTCGCCGGAGTGCAGGCACAGCAGCGCGGTGATCGCCTCCGGGGTGTCCGGCAGCAGCCGCGTCCGGTCGGCCGCCCCGTGCACCGACAGGGCCCGGGTGAGGGTGTTCATGGCGACGCGCCCGTCGCCACCGACGGACTCGCGCAGGCCCGCGGCCAGCAGCTGGGCGGCCGCCGCGGACGACGTCGGCGCTGCTGCCTCCGTGCCGAAGGCCTCCGGGCCGAACCGGGCGGCGGGGTCCGGGCGGCCCGCGGCGAGCAGCACCGTTGCGGCGATGGGCGCGTCGGCGCCGGCCCGTTCGGGGCCGAGCCACTCGTACAGATCCGCGCTGCGACCGAGCATGCCGCGGCGCGCGGCGACGGTCGCGGCGATGCGGGTGGCGGCGGCCAGCTCTCCGGCGGGCAGGGTGGCGGCCCGGTCGAGCAGACGGTCGGTGAGCTGTCCGGCGGTGGCGAGGTCGCCGGCGAGCCCGGCCGCCTCGGCGCGGCGCACGTCCAGCGCGTCGGCGTCGGCGCCGGCGCGGATCGCCGCGTCGTACAGCGGGAGGGCCTGCGCGGGCTCGGCCGCGTCGGCGAGCGTCACGAGAAGGTCGGCGAGGCGGGCGTCGGCCACCCCGGCCTCGGCGAGAGCCCGGGCGGCGTCCGCGGTCAGCAGCCCCGCGTCGAGACGCAGCGCCGCCAGCCGGTGCGCCAGCGTGCGGACGGCGTGGGTCCCGAGGACGGCGGCGGGCACCGCGGCGGCCGCGGGGATCGGGACGTCGCCGTCGACGGTGAGCAGGCCGCTGGCCCGCGCGGCGTCGACGAGTTCGCGGGCGCGGTCCGCGTCGACGCCGAGGACGGTGGCGACCTCGAGCGGGTCGAGGGTGCCGCCGAGGCCGGCGAGGACCAGTACCCGGGGCAGGTCGGGGTCTCCGCCGCCGAGGCGGTCGCGAACGCGGGCCGCGGCGGCACGGCGGGGATCGGTGCCGTCGCGCAACGCCGCGAGGGCCGCGTCGACGACGTCGCGGGCGCCGCCGGTCAGCCGGTGCACGGCGCGGATCGGTTCCGGACGCGGGGTGAGTCCGAGAGTTGCTGCGCGACCGGCGATTTCGCGTGGGCTGAGGGGGCGCAGTTCGACGAGCGCCGAGTGCGCGCCGAACGCGGACAGCAGCGCACGCAGATCGCCGCGGTGCGGCCGCGGTTCCGTCGCGACGACCACGGGCCGCTCGCCGCGCCGCACCTGCTCGGCGAGCGCGAGGACCGACTCGGCGGGCAGGGTGTGCGCGTCGTCGACCACCAGCGCCGACGACGGGGGGGAACACGGATCGGCGCCGACGGTCAGGCCCCGGCCGGCGAGCGTCTGCCGCACCGAGGACAGCAACGCGGACTTGCCGCTGCCGGCGGGACCGGTGAGCAGCAGCCGCGGCGGGGTCGCGGCGACGGCGTGCGCGATGTCGCGTGGCAGGGAGGCGGGCTGCGGCATGGGTCAGTTGCCGAGGAGTCCGCCGACGCCGTCGACGACGCCACCGACGGCACCGCCGACCCCGTCGACGACGCCGCCGACCGCGTTGCCGGTGCCGTCGAGGACCGCGCCGGCACCCTGACCGGCGCCACCGAGCGCGTCACCGACCTGCGAGCCGTAGTTCGGGGACGGCGCGGGCGTCGGCGCCGTCCCCGAACTACGG
>NZ_JAALEH010000007.1:0-146902 GCF_011058195.1 Rhodococcus sp. 14C212
TTCGTCCGACGCCCGTCGCGCGGGGGACCGGGCGGGACGGCAGGCGCGCCTGGGAACGGCCCCGGAACTGCCGGGCCCGGCCCGGAGGTTGCCGCGGTGACCCGCCTGCGCGACACCCAGAGGACCGCCGTCTACGAGGCGGAGTCCTTGGTGCGCAAGATGTTCGACCGCGCCGACGAGCGCGGTCTCCGAGTGGTGGAGCTGGCCGGGTCGCAGGTGACCCTGCCGGTGGAGCGGCGCTTCGCCTCCATCGATTCCGTCCAGGCGTACGTGGACTCGGTGCTGGAGCTGAACTGGGTGCGAGCCCGCTGGCCGCGGGCGTCGGTGCGGGTGCGCGTCCGGGCACGCGCCGGCCATGCCGCCGCTCACTACGAAAGCGATTGCGCCACAATCGCGCTCCCGGAGCACCGCGCGAACACCGCATGGGCGTTCCGCGAGCTGGTGGTGCTGCACGAGCTGGCGCACCATCTGGACGCGTCCGATCCGGACGATCCGGCGGAGCCGCCGCACGGACCCGCGTTCGTCGACCGGTTCCTGACCCTGGTCGGCGAGATCATCGGGCCCGAGGCGGCGTTCGCCCTGCGCGCCTGCGGCTTCGCCGCCTGCGAGTAACGCCCGCCGGCGGCGCGCCGGAAGGCTCAGCGGAGATCGGAACGATGTGACCTGTTCTTGAATCGCCCTTGGGCATTCCTTACCGCGTGGGTGAGGTTGTCGCCGAACCGCTTGACGCGCCCGGAGACCTGGCCGCGCCTGCCCACGCTCTGCAGGTTCTTGTTGCCGGTCCGCTTGCCCAGGTTGTACCGGGTCCTGCCGACCACTTCCTCGGCCTTGTGCATCACCTTGTTGGCGAGGCGAGCCATGGTGCCCTCCTTAGCATTTCTGCGGGGACGGAGTCGCCCTCCGTCGAGGGCCGTCATACCCGGGAGGTGGCACCGGGAAACACCTTCGGGACATACCGATCGGTCCTTTATCACACCCGGGTTGTGACGCAGGTGCATTCCTGTTGATCGTCAGCGAACCGATGTTTGGAATGCGTAGTGTGGGCTACACCACATTCGAACCGCACCGCGGGCCCGCCGCACCGGACCAGACACCGTGCGCAGCCGGGAACCTGCCCGCAACCGCGGCCACTTGCAGGCGAAGGAGAATGGTCATGAAAGGTGGGGCACGAGTCGCCGCCGGGGTGAGTATCGGATACTTCCTCGGTCGCACGCACAAGATGCGGCTGGCGTTGATGCTCGCGGGGGCAGGCCTGACGGGACGCCTGCCCAGCAACCCGCAGGACATCCTCAAGCGTGGGGCCTCGATGGTCGGGTCCTCCCCGGAACTCGTCAAGATCACCGATTCGGTTCGCAGCGAACTGATGACCGCCGCCCGCGCGGCCGCGGTCACCGCCGCGAGCAACCGGATCGATTCGCTCAACGACCGGCTCCAGCAGCGCGCCGCCGGACGTTCCAAGGCTGCCGAGGAGGAGCCGGAGGAAGAGGAGTACGCCGGCGAGGAGCCCGAAGACGAGTACGCCGAAGGCGAATACGAGGAGGAACCGGGCGAGGAGTCCGCCGAGGAGGAGGAGGAGGAGTACCCGGAGGAAGCCGAAGAGGAAGAAGCCGAAGAGGAGGAGGCCCCGGAGGAGGAAGAGGGCGCTCCGGAAGAAGTCGAGGAGGAAGAAGCCGAGGAAGAGGCCCCGAAGCCGGCGCGGCGTCGGCCGGCCGCCCGACGGCGCACCGCGGAATCCGCGAGCCGTCCCAAGGCATCCCGGGCCAAGTCGAAGCCGCAGGAACCGGAGGAGTCCGGCGACGAGGACGAGGAGCCGTCGAAGCCCCGGCGACGCAGCACCCGCGCTGAGGCGTCCGCCACCGGACGCGCGCCGGTCCGGCGCACGAGGAAGTGAGTCCGATGACGCGATCACTCGGAGATGCCACCCGCCGGCTGGGCAAGACCGCCACGGAGACGGTCGGCAAGGCCGGCAAGACCGCCGCCGGCACCGCGGGACAGGCCGGTAAGACAGCCACCGGGGCGGCCGGAAGCGCCGGCAAGGCGGTGCAGGACCTCTCACCCACCAAGCACCTGCAGAAGTCGTTGCAGGGCCTGGCCGGGACGTTTGCCGAGCGGACCCTGTCGACGGTCTCCGACAAGGTGACCGGGACTGCCGGGCGCCTCAACGACTACGCCGAGGGCCGGGGCGGCAACCTGATGAGCGCCGTGACCGGGGGTAAAAAGAGCGCGGAGGGCGAGTCGTCCGTCAAGTCCGCCATGAGCAGCGGCCTGGAGAACATCAAGCAGACCGCCAAGGACAAGTTCGACGACGTCAAGGAATCCCTCGGTGGAGGCGGCAAAGGCAAGGGCGGCGGCGGCAAGAAGATCAAGCTCACCAACATCGTCGAGCAGATCGACGTCGGCGTCCCGATCGGACTTGCCTACGACATGTGGACCCAGTTCGCGGACTGGCCGAAGTTCATGAAGAAGGTCGAGCAGGTCGAGCAGGCCTCCGACGAGAAGCTGCAGTGGACCGGGAAGGTCTTCTGGTCGCGACGGACATGGGAATCGACGATTCTCGAGCAGGTTCCGTTCGACCGGATCGTGTGGCGCTCGAAGGGCGGCAAGGGCTACATCGACGGGGCGGTGACCTTCCATGAGCTCACCGACAACCTGACCCGGATCATCATGGTGCTCGAGTACCACCCTCGGGGACTGTTCGAGAAGACGGCCAATCTGTGGCGGGCCGTGGGGCGACGAGCACGACTGGAGCTCAAGCACTTCGAACGCCATGTGATGACCGAGGCCGTCCTGCACGCCGAGGATATCCAGGGCTGGCACGGCGAGATCCGCGAGAGCGAGGTCGTCAAGGACGACGAGACCGCCCGGCGCGAAGAGGAGGAACAGGAGCAGGAGGACCAGGAGCAGGACGTCGGAGACGAAGGCTCCGAGGACGAGCTCCCCGAGGACGAGAACGAGTCCGCGGACGAAGACGAGGACGAGCTCCCCGAGGATCAGGACGAGGAAGACGAAGGCCTGCAGGACGAGGCCGACGAGGAGCCGGAGGAGGAACCCGCACCCTCACGGCGACGGCGCGCGGGCGCAGGCAAGGGCGCCAGGCGAGGAGCACGCACATGACCATCCAACCCGCCGGCGGCGGGGGCAGCGGAGGTGGTGGCGGCGGCACGATGGCCCGCCCCAACTCCTCCGGTCTGGCCGACGTCATCGACACCATCCTGGACAAGGGACTCGTCATCGACGCGTTCGTGCGGGTGTCGCTGGTGGGCATCGAACTGCTGACCATCGACGCACGCATCGTGGTGGCCAGTGTCGACACCTACCTGCGGTTCGCCGAGGCGGTGAACCGGCTCGAGATCTCGCAGAACGAACCGAAGGGCCTGCCCGACCTCGTTGGTGACATCACCCAGGGCGGTGCTAAGCACAAAACCAAGGGCGCACTCGAGGCCGCGGGTGAGAAGGTCATGGACTTCCTCGGCGACGTCGAGGACAAGCGGGAGACGGCAAGCCGACCGAAGAGAAGGGGGGATTGATGTCCACCGATCAGGCCGCAGAGGCACCCGAGAGCGAAAGCGGGCAGAGCACCGCGATGTACGTGTACGGCATCGTGCCGGCCGACGTGGAGCCCGAGGAGCACGCGAAGGGCGTGGGAAAACCCCAGAGCGACGTTGCGGTGGTGCGCCACGGCGACATCGCCGCGCTGGTCAGCGAGATCTCGGTCGGCCGGCCGCTCGGCACGCCCGACGACTTGAAGGCGCACGCGGAACTGCTGGACGGTTCCGCGGCGGTCGTGCCCGTGCTGCCGCTGCGATTCGGGGCGGTGATGACGGATGCAGAGGCGGTGGAGAAGGAACTGCTCGAGGAGAACCACGACGAGCTGAAGGCAGCCCTGGACGAACTCGAGGGGCGGGCGCAGTTCGTGATCAAGGGCCGCTACGTCGAGAACGCGGTCCTGCGTGAGGTGCTCGACGAGAACTCCGAGGCCGCCCGGCTGCGCGACGAGATCCGCGACAAGCCGGAGGACGCCACCCGCGACGCCCGCATGGCTCTCGGGGAGATCATCAACCAGGCGATCGAGACCAAACGCGCCGAGGACACCCGCCGGGTGATCGACGCCCTCGAGGCCCTCGAGCCCATGGTCAACGAGCGGCAACCCACCCACGAGGAGGACGCGGCCCACATCGCCGTCCTCGTCGAGCTCGGCCGTCAGGACGAGCTCGAGGAGGCGGTGGGTTCGCTCGCGCAGGAGTGGGACGGCCGGGTCGAGATGACGCTGCTGGGCCCGATGGCGGCCTACGACTTCGTGATGAAACGGGAACCGGAGGGCTGACGCATGGGACTGATCTCGTCCATCTTCTTGTTGCCGCTCGCGCCGGTCAAAGGCGTGCTCTGGCTCGGCGAAGTCATCCAGGACCAGGTCGAGCAGACGCTCCACGACCCGGCGACCATTCGGAGGGAACTCGAGGAGATCGACGAGGCGGCGGCGGCCGGTCACTTGTCGGAGGAGGAGCAGGAGGCGGCCCAGCAGGCCGTCCTGGACCGCATGATCCGGCCGGGTGGTGGCAGGACGCCCGCCGCCGGGGGGAGTGAGAACCCGTGAGTGGCAAGGCGACGCCCGAGGATTCCGACGACGTCCAAGCGTCGGAACCGGGTCAACCACCTGCACTGACGGCAGGCGAGGCCGCCGCAGCCGCCCTCGAGCACCTCGTGGAGCTGACCTCGAAGGAGCCGCAGGGGGCCACCTCGGTGGAGCCGGCCGATCACGGCTGGACGGTGGAGATCGAGGTGCTCGAGGATCGGCGCATCCCGTCGTCGGCGGACATGCTGGCCCTCTACGAGGTGGAGATCGACCTCGACGGAAACCTCCTGGCGTACCGCAGGACCAAGCGCTACGGCCGCGGCAGCAGCGACATCGGCGAAAGGGACCGGCGATGACTGTGATGGGGGGCAGCTCGTCGCCGCAGCCGTACGGGGGCGGTCACCAGTCGACGAACCTCGGCGACATCCTCGAGCGGGTCCTCGACAAGGGCCTGGTGATCGCCGGCGACATCCAGGTGAATCTGCTCGACATCGAGTTGCTCACCATCAAACTGCGGTTGGTGATCGCCTCGCTCGAGACGGCGAAGGCCGTGGGCATCGACTGGTGGGAGTCGGATCCGTGGCTCAGCAGCAAGGCCCGCAACCGCGAGATCGACCGGGAGGACGACAAGCTGGAACTCGAGAACCGGCGGCTGCGCGAGCGGATCGCCGAACTCGAGTCCGGGCAGGGCCGCCGCGAGGCCGTCGAGAGCGCGCGTGTGGAAGAGGAGGATCGTGACTGACGGAACCGGAGTGTGGTTGTACGCCGTGACGGACGACGGGCTCGCCGAGAAGGACCTCGGCGAGCTCACCGGCGTCGCGGGAGAAGCGGTGCGCGCCGTGACCGCCGGGGGCCACGCCGCCGTCGTGGGCTCGGTGCCGCTCGAGGTGTTCGGGGAGGAGCCGTTGCGGCACCACCTCGAGGACCTGCAGTGGCTCGAGGCGACGGCCCGGGCGCACGACGCCGTGGTGTCCGCTCTCGTGCGGCGGGGTGCGGCGATCCCGCTGCGCCTGGCCACCGTCTATCTCGACGACGCCCGCGTGCGCGATCTGCTGGACGAGCGGCGTGCGGACTTCGAGTCGGCGCTGGCCCTCGTGACCGGCCGCACGGAGTGGGGGGTCAAGGCGTACGGCGACCGGCAGGCCCTCGCCGACGCGGTGGCGGAGGCACAGATCGCGGTCAGCGCCAAGGGATCCGGTACGGCGTATCTGCTCCGTCGCCGCGCCCAGCTGTCCGCGCAGGAGTCCGTCGAGCGCGACGCCGCGGCCCGCGCCGACGAGATCCACTCCCGGTTGGTGCGGCAGGCCGCCGCGGGCCGGCGTCAGGCCGCGACGGATCCGGCGCTGAGCGGCCGGCGGGACTGGATGGTGCTCAACGGCACCTACCTGGTGGACGACGACCGCGCGGACGAGTTCGCCACGACGGTCGAGGAACTCGGCATGCAGTATCCCGGGATCCGGCTCGAGCTGACCGGGCCGTGGCCGCCGTATTCGTTCGCCGGCGTGGAGCGGACCTCCACATGAATCACGTCAGCGAGAGCGCCGACGGCGAGCGCCGCATCGCCCTCGTCGACCTGCTGGACCGCGTGCTCGCCGGCGGGGTCGTCATCACCGGCGACATCAAGCTGTCCATCGCGGACGTCGACATGGTGCAGATCTCGCTGCGTGCCCTGATCTCGTCCATCAGTACGCTGTCGGCCACCGGGCTCGAGCCGCCCGTCCCCCGCGACGCCCTGGAGGCGCCGGATGAGTGAATTCGACGGCATTTCACCGCGTATCGACTCGGATCCCGAGTCGGTCGAGCGCGGGCTGGTCACGCTCGTCCTCACCCTCGTGGAGCTGCTGCGGCAGCTGATGGAACGGCAGGCGTTGCGGCGCGTGGACGAGGGCGACCTGAGCGACGAGCAGATCGAGCGCATCGGCACCACCCTCATGCTGCTCGAGGAACGCATGGGGGAGTTGCGCGACCACTTCGGGCTCACCCCCGAGGATCTCAACATCGATCTCGGACCGCTGGGGACGCTGCTGCCCCGGGAGTGAGCCAGCGTCGCTCACATGCCGGCGACCTCGATGCGGTCGTGGTTCGCGACGGCCCCGGCGAGGATCCGCACGTGATCCTCCACGGTGCCGAGCGTGTGCTCGATCGCGGTGAGCCGGCTCACGTAGTGGCCGACCGGGTATTCGGCGGTGATGCCGATACCGCCGTGCATCTGGATCGCCTCCTGCCCGACCTTCCGAGCCGACCGGCCCACCTGCAGCTTGGCGCGCGACGCGATGGTCGGGTCGACGATGCCGTCGGCGAGTGCCATCGTGGCGTACAGGCTCATGCTCGACGCCAGTTCGAGCAGCACGTACATGTCGGCCGCGCGGTGGGTCAGGGCCTGGAAGCGGGCGAGGGGAGCGCCGAACTGCTTGCGCTGCTTGAGGTAATCGGTCGTCAGGCGCAGCGTCTCGGCCAGCGCCCCGACCGCCTCCGCGCACAGGGCGGCCTGGGCCCGTACCTGGGCGGCGGTGATCGCCGCCGCGGCGTCCACGGCCTCGCCGAGCGGCACGGCGGCGGCCGAGTCGAGGACGAGTTGCGCGGCGCGGCGCTCGTCGTGCGTGCGGTACCCGGTGCGGGTGACGCCGGCCGCGTCGGCGTCGACGAGGAACAGCCCGACACCGCCCTCGGGAAGGCGGGCGGACACGACGAACGTCTCGGCGCAATCCCCGTGCAGCACAGGGTTCTTGCGGCCGGTGAGGGCCCAGGAGTCGCCGGTGCGGGCGGCGCTCGTGGCGACCTCGGTGGCGGGCCACCGGCTGCCGGGCTCGTCGTGGGCGAACGCGAGCAGCAGCGCGCCTTCGGACAGCCGCGGCAGGAGGTCCGCGCGCTGCTCGTCGGTGCCGACCTCGGCGACGAGGCCGCCCGGCAGGAACACCGCGTTCAGCAGCGGTTCGGGGGCCAGGGCACGGCCGATCTCGCCCATGACGGCCATGATCTCCACCGGTCCGGCGCCCATTCCGCCGTGCTCCTCGGCGAACGGCAGGCCGAGCACGCCGAGTTCGGCGAGCTGACGCCACACGTCGGCGCTCCAGCCGCGGTCGGTGTCGGCGACCTTGTTACGGGTCTCGGTGTCGTAGGTGCCCGAGAGCACGTCGCGGACGGTCTTGCGGAGCAGGTCCTGTTCGGTATCGAGTTCGAAGTTCATGACAGTGGCTCACAATCCGAGGATGGAGGAGGCAATGATCGAGCGCTGCACCTCGCTCGACCCGCCGTAGATGGACACCTTGCGGTAGTTCAGGTAGGTCGGGGCGGTGCGCTGCGCCCACTCCGGCGCGTCGATGCCCTCGGCGCCGACGGGCAGCGAGTCGGGTCCGGCGATGTCGGTGAGCAGTTCGGTGACCGCCTGCTGCAGCTCCGAGCCGCGCAGCTTCAGCAGCGACGACGCCGGATTGGGCTTGCCGTCGGCGGACCCGGCGACCACCCGCAGCTGCGTGAGCTCGAGGGTGAGAAGCTCGTTCTCGAGCTCGGCGAGGCGCGCGGCGAACAGCGGATCGTCGAGCAGGGTGCCGGAGCCGGTACGGGTCTGCGCGGCGAACTGCTTGGCGCGGGCGAGCCGCACCTTGGTGGCGCCGACGCGGGCGATGCCGGTGCGTTCGTTGCCGAGCAGGAACTTCGCGTAGCTCCAGCCCGCGTTCTCCTCGCCGACCAGGTTCTCGGCGGGGACCCGCACGTTCTCGAAGAAAACCTCGTTGACCTCGTAGCTGCCGTCGACGAGTTTGATCGGGCGGACGGTCACGCCGGGGGTGTTCATGTCGATGAGCAGCATCGAGATGCCGGCCTGCTTCTTCGGCGCATCCGGGTCGGTGCGCACCAGGCAGAAGATCCAGTCGGCGTGCTGAGCAAGGGTGGTCCACGTCTTCTGGCCGTTGACGATGTAGTCGTCGCCGTCGCGCACCGCGCGGGTCTTGAGGGAGGCCAGATCGGAGCCGGCCTCGGGCTCCGAGAATCCCTGACACCACCAGATGTCGAGGTTCGCGGTGGCAGGCAGGAAACGCTCCTTGAGTTCCTGCGACCCGAAGTGCGCGATCACGGGTCCGATCATGGACGCGTTGAACGGCAGCGGATCGGGCACCGAGGCGAGCTGCATCTCGTCGAGCCAGATGTGGCGCTGCACCGGAGTCCAGTCCTTGCCGCCCCACTCGACGGGCCAGTTCGGCACCGCCAGACCCTTGGCGTTGAGGATCTGCTGACTCCGGACGACCTCGTCACGGTCCAGGTGCCGGCCGGCAGCCACTTTCTCTCGGAGCTCGGCGGGGAACTCGGTGGTGAAGAACGTGCGCAGTTCGTCGCGGAACGCGAGCTCTTCGTCGGTGAGCTTCAGGTTCATGGGGGCCTTCCGTCACGGTTGTGCCTGTGCGAGCGCAGCATGGAACCACGGTCCGATCCCGTTTTCACGCTGCATGATTCGCGGGGGATGGGGCTCGTTCACCCTGGTGCTGCGTACACCCGTACTGTAACTTGACACTGTTAGGTTGTCCAGGCCGGCCCCGGGACCGACCCCGGACCGACGCCGAGGAAGGAGCGCCGATGGCACGACCCCGTACCCCGCTGCTCAGCCGCCCGCTCATCCGCGAGACCGCCCTGCGCCTTGTCGACGCGCACGGACTCGACGAACTGTCCATGCGCAAGATCGCCGCCGAGCTCCATGTCAGCGCGCCGTCGCTCTACAGCCACTTCTCGAACAAGGACGAGCTGCTGGACGACATCGCCGACCAGGTCGGCGAGTCCGTCGACGTCAGCGGGTTCGACACCGACGACTGGCAGGAGGCGCTGCGCCGCTGGGCGAGGTCCTACCGCGCCGCTCTCGCCGAGCACCCGAACCTCGTACCGTTCCTCGCGCGCAGCCCGGGCCGGCGCGAGGTCGCCCTCGACCAGGCCAACGCCGTGCACGGCGGTCTGACCCGGGCCGGCTGGCCGCCACGGACCGCCACCCTGATCGGCGCGTCGATCAAGTACATCGTCGTCGGCTCGGCCATCGCCTCGTTCTCGGGCGGCTTCCTCGACGACCTCACCATCTACCGGGAGCGCTATCCCCATCTGTCCCAGGCGCACCGGCTGCGCGAGCACGCGGACGAGATCGACCGCGACGGCTTCGAGCTGGCGCTCGAGTCGTTCCTGCAGGGCCTGGCACAGCGGTTCGCGAGCCTCACCGGCGCGGACCGCTGACCCGGTCTCAGGTACGGCGCAACCGCACGAACCGCAGATGCCGGCCCGCCGCCCGGTAGTCGGCCTCGCTGCCGTCGACGTCGAAGCCCATGGCCGCGCACAACCGCGGCGCGACCTTAGGGTGCCGGCGCCCGTACCGCGCCATGAACTCCGCGGCGTCGTCGGGCGTCAGGAACTCGGCCGTGACCGCCACCTTCTCGCGCCCCGACTCGATCCGCGCCGCGGGATGTGCCCGCAGGTTGCGGTACCAGTCGGTCTGCTTCCCGAAGCCGACGGCCACGACGAATCCACCGGACGTGTCCTCGTGGTTCACCACCTCGAGCACCGTCTGCCGCGGCAGTCCGCTGCGCCGGCCGACGTGGTGCAGCAGCAGGAACCGGCGGCCCAGCGCCCGTCCCAGCCCGATCCGGTAGAGGTGGATCGGAGCGCGCAGGAATCGGCGGCGCAGTCCGGTCGGCGGTGCGGCGGGCTCGGTGATGCGCATTCCTTCACTGTGCGCCCGATCCGTCCGCTGCACCACCGGGACGCCCACCCGGATCGGCTGCGGGACCGGCGCGACGGCCCTACCGTTGATTCATGCACCGTCCCATTCGCATCGGTCTTCAACTCCAGCCCCAGCATCAGCCCGACTACGGGAAGATCCGCGACACCGTGCTCCGCGCCGAGGACGCCGGCGCCGACATCGTCTTCAACTGGGACCACTTCTATCCCCTCTCCGGGGACCCGGACGGCGCCCACTTCGAATGCTGGACGATGCTCGGCGCGTGGGCGGAACAGACCGAGCGCGTCGAGATCGGGGCGCTCGTCACCGGCGGCGGCTACCGCAATCCCGATCTGCTCGCCGACATGGCCCGCACCGTCGACCACATCAGCGGCGGCCGGCTCATCCTCGGCATCGGCGCCGGCTGGTTCGAGAAGGACTACGACGAGTACGGCTACGACTTCGGCACCAAGGGTGCCCGGCTGAAACTGCTCGGCGAATACCTGCCCCGGATCACCGCGCGGCTCGCGAAGCTCAACCCCCAGCCGACCCGGCACATCCCGCTGCTCATCGGCGGCGGCGGACCCCGCAAGACCATCCCACTGGTGGCGCAGTACGCCGACATCTGGCACAGCTTCGGGGACCTCGACACTCACAGGGAGAAGGCAGAGATCCTCGCGGCGCGCTGCGCCGACGCCGGCCGCCCACCGAACGAGGTCGAGCGGTCCGTGCCGTGGCCCGGAACCGAACACGCGGCCGCCTTCGTCGACGCGGGCGTCACCCTGTTCACCGTCGGTGTCGGCGGTCCGGACTACGACCCGACCGGCCTCCTCGAGGCCATCGGGTGGCGGGACGAGAACTCCGCGCCGCCACTGTCCGGGCTGGCCTGACCGCCGGCCCCGGCGCCGCGGCAACCGGGCGGTCCCGGACGGTTCTCGCTGTCCGCGCCCATGTTGTCGTTGCGTCCGCCTGGTCACTCTGTTTACTGTAGTTGAAACCACGTATGGTCGACCCCCGCGGAAGGCGGTGAGCGGCGTGAACCCTGAAGGCGTGTGGATCGCCGGTGGATACCAATCCGATTTCGCGCGGAACCTGACCCGGGAAGACCGGACCATCGCGGACCTCGTCGCCGAGACGGTGGCGGAAACGCTGCGTGACGCCCGCATCGACGCCGCCGACGTCGGGGTGATCCACGTCGGCAATGCCTTCGGACAGCTCTACACCGGACAGGGACACCTCGGCGGGATGCCGGCCTCCGTGCTGCCCGAACTGTGGGGTATCCCGGCCACCCGGCACGAGGGGGCCTGCGCGTCCGGCTCACTCGCCGTGCTCGCCGCGATGGCCGATCTCGAGTCCGGGCGCTACGACTGTGCCCTCGTGCTCGGCGTCGAACTCGAACGGTGCGTCCCCGGCGACGCCGGCACCCGGGTCATGGACGCCGCGGCGTGGGTGGGACAGGAAGGTGCCGATGCGAAGTACATGTGGCCGTACATGTTCGACAGGATCGCCGACGAGTACGACCGCCGCTACGGCCTCGACGACGAGCACCTGCGGGCGATCGCGGAACTGAACATCCGCAACGCGCGCGCCAATCCGAATGCGCAGACCCGGAACCGGGCCTACGGACCCGGGAGCTTCGGCCCGGACGAAACCGCCAATCCGGTGGTCGAGGGACGCCTCCGCAGGACCGACTGCAGTCCGCTGACGGACGGCGCCGCGGGCGTGGTGCTGCTGAGCAACCGCTACCTGAGCCGGCACCCACGCACCGTCGACGATATGGCCCGCATCCTCGGCTGGGGCCACCGCACGGTCGGACTGTCCTTGTCCGACAAGCTCGCCCGCGACGGCGACGATCCCCTCGTCATGCCGCACGTGCGCGCCACGATCGTCGACGCGTTCGAACGGAGCGGCATCGGCGGCGTCCGCGACCTCGACCTGATCGAAACCCACGACTGCTTCACGGTCAGCGAATACCTGGCCGTCGACCACTTCGGGATCACCGCCCCGGGCCGGAGCTGGCAGGCGATCGAGAACGGCGACCTCGAGATCGGTGGCCGCATCCCCATGAACCCCAGCGGTGGGCTCCTCGGCGGCGGGCATCCGGCCGGCGCCACCGGAGTCCGGATGCTGCTGGACTGCCACCGCCAGATCACCGGCCGCGCCGGCGAGTACCAGGTTCCCGGCGCCACGCGAGCCGCGACCCTGAACATCGGCGGAAGTACGACCACCACGGTCAGTTTCGTCGTCGGCTGAAAGGACATCCATGGAACTCGAGATTCTGGGACGGGCGCTGTCCACCCTGCCCGCGGACGACGACCACCCGTACCGCACCGGCCCGTGGCGCCCGCAGCACACGGAGCGGCGCGCCGACGACCTCGAGGTGATCGGCGACCTGCCGGCCGACCTCGACGGCGTGTACCTGCGCAACACCGAGAACCCGGCGCACCCGGCACTCGAAGGTCTCTATCATCCCTTCGACGGGGACGGCATGATTCACGTCGTCGGATTTCGCGACGGAAAAGCTTTCTACCGCAACAGGTTCGTGAAGACCGACGGTTTCCTGGCCGAGCAGGAGGCCGGTGGCCCGCTGTGGGCGGGCATCGCCGAACGTCCGCAGAACTCGATCCGCCCGGACGGCTGGGGCGCCCGCGGCCGCATGAAGGATGCCTCCAGCACGGACGTCACCGTGCATCGCGGCGTCGCCCTGACCAGTTTCTGGCAGTGCGGGGACCTCTACCGCCTCGACCCGACCACGCTCGAGACCCTCGGCAAGGCGACGTGGGACGGCCGATTCCCCTCCGACTGGGGCGTTTCCGCGCATCCCAAGGTCGACGCCCGCACCGGCGAGCTGCTGTTCTTCAACTACGGCACCGACGCCCCGTACCTGCACTACGGCGTGGTCGACGCCGACGATCGGCTGGTGCACTACGTCGACATCCCCCTGCCCGGGCCCCGCTTGCCCCACGACATGGCGTTCACCGAGAACTACGCGATCCTCAACGACTGTCCCCTGTTCTGGATCCCGGAGGCCCTCGCGCGCGGCAAGTACGTGCCGCGCTACCACCCCGACCTGCCGATGCGGCTCGGTGTGATTCCCCGGCGCGGCCGTCCGGACCAGATCACCTGGTTCGACGCCGACCCGACCTATGTGCTGCACTGGACCAACGCCTACGAAGACGGCGACGAGATCGTGCTCGAGGGATTTCATCAGGAGACACCGGAACCGCCGGACGACGGCACCGGACCGATCTACCGACGGCTGTTCCGTTCGCTGGCGCTCGACCGCATGGGCACCCACCTGCACCGCTGGCGGCTGAACCTGCGCACCGGCTCGCTCACCGAGGAGCGACTGTCCGAGTCCGTCACCGAGTTCGGGATGATCAATCCGCATCACGGCGGCGTCCGCCACCGCTACACCTACGCGGCGACGGGGGTGCCGGGCTGGTTCCTCTTCGACGGCCTCGTCAAACACGACGTGCTGACCGGGGCGGAGGAGCACTACTCGTTCGGCGAGGGCGTCTTCGGCAGCGAGACCGTGATGGCGCCCCGCACCGGGTCGGCCGCCGAGGACGACGGCTACCTGATCACGATCACCACCGACATGAACCGGGACCGGTCCGAATGCCTGGTCTTCGACGCGCGGCGACCGGGGGACGGACCGCTCGCCCGGATCGGACTCCCCGAACGGGTCTCGAGCGGCACCCACTCGACCTGGGCGGCGGGTTCGGACCTCCCGGGCTGGCGGGACGCGGACCGGGCAGGCGACGTGCTGAACCTATGATCAGCTGTCGATGGCAGGTTCCGGCACGGTCACCGAACTCGAGCCGGGCGGTGACAACGCGATCGCGGTCACCCTCGGCATCCTCGGCGACGAGTGGAACCTGTGGATTCTGCGGTATGCGTTGCAGGGCGACCGCCGATACCGGGACTGGATCGAGCGGGGGGCGATCTCCAACGCGGTGCTGACCGCGCGCCTGGTCCGCCTCACCGACGCGGAGCTCCTCGAGCGGGTGCAGTACCAGGAGCGGCCGGCTCGACACGAGTACCGGTTGACGGCCCGCGGCCACGGCGTGTGGCCGGTTCTGCTCACCATGTGGGCGTGGGAGCAGCAGTGGGCGCCCGATCACCGGGGACAGCTTCCGGCCAGGCGGCACACGGGCTGCGGCGCCCGGTTCACCCCGGTGCTCGTCTGCGGTCACTGCGAGCGGCCCGCCGGCGCATCCGACGTGGAGGCGCAGCTCGGCCCCAGCGGGCAGTGGCCGCGCAGCGTGCCGGCCGCGACCGGTCGCCGACGGTCCGGCCGTGCTCGCTCGCCGGAGATCCTGCCGCACACGATGGAACTGCTCGGCGACCGGTGGTCGGCGGCGTTGCTCGGGGCGGCGTTCCTCGGCGCCACCCGCTACGGGCAGTTCGCCGAGCGTATGGGTGCACCTCCGACGGTGGTGGCCGACCGGCTCCGGCGCTTCACCGAGCTGGGCGTGCTGCAGGAACTCCCCAATCCCGACCGCCCGGCGTGGGTGACCTACCACCTCACCGACAAGGGGCGCGCGTTCTTCCCCGTCGTCGCCTGCATGATCGACTGGGGGCTGCGCTGGTTCCGCGCACCGGAGGGACCGGCGATCGTCCTGCGCCACCGTCACTGCGGCCAGACCTTCACCCCCGCGCTGAGCTGCAGCCACTGCGGGGAGCGGCTGCGGGCCTCCACGGTCTCGATCGAACCCGCCGGCGGCTGACCCGCCCCGGCACACCCGTCGGACGGCGCGATTCGGATTAGGCTCCCACCATGCCCGAATCCGTGATGGCGAAACGGAGCACCGTGGCGGCGCTGCTCCTGGCGGTGCTCCTGGCGCTGACTGCGACGGCCTGCTCGTCGGGCGGGGATCGACCGTCGGCCCCCCAGGACCTGTGTTCCCCGCCCGGGGTCGCCGGGGCCTCCGCCGCACCGACCAATCTCGACACCTCGGCCGCCGCCGCGGAGGACCGCTACACCACCCCGGACGTGGTGCCGCTCGAGTCGATCGACGTTTCCGGCCTGAACCTCATCACCCCCGGTGTGCTCACCGTGGGCACGCTCTCCGACGCGCCGCCGAGCATCTGCGTGAACTCTCAGGGCGAGTTCACCGGCTACGACAACGAACTGCTGAAGGCCATTGCCGAGAAGCTCGGTCTCCGCGTGCAGTTCGTCGGCACCGAGTTCGCGGGCCTGCTCGCCCAGGTGGCCGGCCGGCGCTTCGACGTCGGCTCGTCGTCGATCACCACCACGGACGAACGTCGCCGGCTGGTCGGCTTCACCAACGGCTACGACTTCGGCTACTTCTCGCTGGTCGTGCAGAACGGCAGTCCCATCCGCGGTTTCGGCGACCTGAACGCGTCCACCCGCATCGGGGTCGTGCAGGGGACCGTCCAGGACGACTACGTCGTCAACACCCTGGGTCTCGATCCGGTGAAGTTCCCGGACTACAACACCGCGTACGCGAACCTGAAGACCGGCCAGATCGACGCGTGGGTGGCGCCGTCGCAGCAGGCCGAGGGCGCGATCGCGCCGGGCGATCCGACCTCGATCGTGCAGAACACGTTCAGCCTCAACAACTACGTCGGCTGGGCCGTGTCCCGGGAGAACCAGCCGCTGATCGACGCGCTCAACTCCGGGCTCGACGCCGTGATCGCCGACGGCACCTGGGCCGAGCTCTACACCGAATGGGTCCCCCGGGAACTGCCCGAGGGCTGGAAGCCCGGCAGCAGGGCCGCGCCGGAACCCGACCTGCCGGACTTCGCGGCGCTGGCCGCCGAAAACACCGGCAGCGGCGAGGAGCCGGCGGCCACGGCCCCGAAGTCCACGCTCGAACAGCTGCGCGAGACCTTCTTCTCGTGGGAGCTGTACCGGCACGCCTTCCCGGATCTGCTGAAGACCGGTCTGCCGAACACCCTGATCCTGGCGCTGACGTCCGGGCTCGCCGGCACGGTCCTCGGCATGCTCCTCGCCATGGCGGGGATATCGCGCACCCGCTGGCTGCGCTGGCCCGCCCGCGTCTACACCGACATCTTCCGTGGCCTGCCCGCGGTGGTGATCATCCTGCTCGTCGGCCTCGGACTCGGCCCGGTGGTGCAGGGCGCCACGGGCAACAACCCGTACTGGCTGGGCGCGGCGGCGCTGGCGCTGCTCGCGGCCGCATACATCGGCGAGATCTTCCGCTCCGGCATCCAGTCGGTCGAACCGGGGCAGATGGAGGCGGCGCGGGCCCTGGGCTTCAGCTACCGTCGCGCGCTGACGCTGGTGGTGATCCCGCAGGGCGTGCGGCGCGTGCTGCCCGCGCTGATGAACCAGTTCATCTCGCTCATCAAGGACTCGTCGCTCATCTACTTCCTCGGCCTGCTCGCCACCCAGCGGGAACTGTTCGCCGTCGGCCGCGACCTGAACGCGCAGACCGGCAACCTCTCCCCGCTCGTCGCGGCGGGCCTGTTCTACCTGATCCTCACCGTGCCGTTGACTCATCTCGTGAACTACATCGACCACCGCCTGCGCACCGGCCGGCCCGAGGCCACCCTCGACCCGCTCGAGCAGGAACTCGTCGTGGAGAGGGGCTGACCGATGCCGACCACCATCCGGGACAGCGTGTCCCTCACCGGGACCGGGCTGCACCTGGCCTTCGGCACCAACCGGGTGCTGCGCGGCGTGGACATCCACGTCGACGCCGGCAAGACCGTCACCGTCATCGGCCCGTCCGGTTCGGGCAAGTCGACCCTGCTGCGCGTGCTCAACCGGCTGCACGAACCCGACGCCGGCGACATCCTCCTCGACGACCGCTCGGTGCTGAAGGACAACCCCGACGAGCTGCGGCAGCGGATCGGGATGGTGTTCCAGCACTTCAACCTCTTCCCGCACAAGACGGTGGCCGAGAACATCGCGCTCGGCCCCCGCAAGCTCAAGGGGCTGTCGAAGGAGAAGGCCCGCGCGCTCGCCCTCGAACAACTCGACCTCGTCGGCCTGAAGCACAAGGCCGGCTCCCGTCCCGGCAACCTGTCCGGCGGACAGCAGCAGCGCGTCGCGATCGCCCGCGCCCTCGCGATGACCCCGCAGGTGATGTTCTTCGACGAGGCCACCTCGGCGCTCGACCCGGAACTCGTCAAGGGAGTACTCGCCCTGATGGCCGACCTCGCGTCCGGTGGCATGACGATGGTGGTCGTCACGCACGAGATGGGCTTCGCCCGCTCGGTGTCGGACACGGTGGTGTTCATGGACCACGGTGCGGTCGTGGAAGCCGGCCCACCCGAGGAACTGTTCGACGCCCCGAAGACCGAACGGCTGCAGCAGTTCCTGTCGCAGGTGTTGTAGGCCGCTCCGCGGCCGGTGCGTCCTTTGGGTTGTCCCAGCCGCCCGAAGGACACACCGGCGGTGCGCGAGGTCAGCCTCCTTCGGAAGTGCTCAATCGCACCGCCGCGTCGTAGAGCGAATGGGCGTGCAGTTCGAACAGGGCGACGAGATCGACGCTGTCGCCGCCGATCTCCTTGGCGATGAACAGGCCGTCGGCGCCGGCCATCGCGTACGTGGTCAGTAGGGCGACCGAGCCGTCCGACAGGCCGGGTGCGAGTTCGCGCATCGCGTCGACGAGGCGAAGGCGTGCCTGTTCGCGCACCTGCAGGAACATCGTGCGGGCGCTCGGCTCGACCGGGCGCCGCTCGAGGGTGAGCATCAGGCCCAGCCGCAGGAAGTCCGGTGAATCCAACAGCGTCTTCGCGACCTGCATCGCCAAGGTCGCGATGCGTTCGCGTGGGCTGTCGTCGTCGGGCACGGACCACCCGGACAGCCAGGCGCCGAAGCTGCGTTCGATCACCGCGGCGATCAGGTCGTCCTTGTCCTTGAAATGCCAGTAGATCGAGCTCGCGGGCAGACCGCACTTCTTGCTCACCAGCGCAATGCTGGTGCCCTCGTAGCCGCGCTCGGCGGCGACCTCCACGGCGGCGTCCAGGATGCGACGACGGGACTCCTCGCCGTTCGCGCGGCGCTGCCGGGTCCTCTTCTGCTCCTCCACGAGCGCTCCTCGGGTTGTGAAGGTGTGTATTGACTCACACTGCACGCCAGCTTACTGTAGTGACCACTACAGGAACAATCCCCTGATCTACGACGGCTCGGATTCCGCCCCCGCCGATCGACACGCTCCCCCGCTCGACGAGAGGTCTCGACGTGACCGACATCCCGCACTACGACGTCGCCGTCATCGGCTACGGCCCCACCGGCGTGACCGCCGCGAACCTCCTCGGTCAGACCGGCCTGAAAGTGCTTGTGATCGAGAGAGATCCGGATATCTATGGCAGGGCGAGGGCAATCTCCACCGACGAGGAGGTGCTGCGCATCTGGCAGCAGGTCGGCCTGGCGGACCGCCTGCAGGAGGACATGCTCGCCGGCGGCGCCGCTACCTTCGTCGACGCGAACGGCGCACCGTTCACAGAGCTCACACCGGTGTCCCACGGATCCGGTCACCCGCCTCAGCAGTTCATCTACCAGCCCGCACTCGAGAAGGTGCTGCGCGGCGGGGTCGAACGATTCCCCGACGTGGATATCCTGCTCGAGCACGAGTGCCTGCGGGTGCTCCAGGACGCGACCGGGGTCGAGCTGATGCTGGCCGACCTCCGGAACGACGTCTTCGAACGGGTCCGTGCGTCCTACGTGATCGCCGCAGACGGCGGCTCGAGCCCCACCCGTGCGCAGCTCGGAATCGGGTACGAGGGCCGGACCTACGGTGAGCGGTGGATCGTGATCGACACCAAGGTGCTGCAGGAGTGGCCGGGCCACGATCGGCTCCGGTTCCACTGCAACCCCGACCGCCCGACCGTGGACTGCCCCACACCGCTCGGACACCACCGGTGGGAGTTCCCGGTCCGCGACGACGAGGACGAGAACGAACTGGTCACCGAGGCGGCGATCTGGCGCGTACTCGGCAACCAGGGCATCACCGACACGCAGGTGAAGATTCTCCGCGCCGTCGTCTACAGCCATCACGTGCGGTTCGCCGATCGCTGGCGCGTGGGCCGGGTCTTCCTGGCGGGCGACGCCGCCCACGCGATGCCGCCGTGGATCGGCCAGGGCATGTCCGCCGGAGTGCGCGACGTGGCAAACCTGTGCTGGAAACTCGCCGCAGTGCTCGACGGCACCCTGCCCGAATCGATCCTCGACAGCTATCAACTGGAACGCCTGCCCCATGTGCGGGAGGTGACCGACCGCGCAGTCAAGGTCGGCCGGCTCATCACCCAGCGGCACCCTGCACTCGCGGCCGTGCGTGATCGGTTCTTCCGGATTGCCATGCGGGTACCGGGAATTCCCGATTGGCTACGGGACAATCGGTGGATCCCGGACGCCTTCTACCCCCGAGGTCTGCTGGCCGGCCCGAAGGCGGTCGCATCGGCAGCGGTGGGATGGCTCGTGCCGCAGCCGTGGATACTGGACGAGAAGGGCAGCCTCGAACGCCTCGACGACGTGCTCGGTGGGCGATGGACGATCCTGCATGTCGGCGCGCCGGACTCGTGGCCCGGCTGGCGCACCGCCGGCGTACCGACCGTGCGCCTGGCCGGTCCCGGCGCCGCCCCGGCCGCCGACACCGTCGTCGACACCAACGGCACCCTGATCCGGTGGATGCGCGCCAAGGGCGCCACCGTCCTGGCCCTGCGGCCGGACGGGGTCGTCTACGCCGCCGCCGGACCCGACACCAACCTGGCGCCGCCCCCGCCGGGAATGAAAGTCGCCCCATCCATTCGCCTTTCCGAGGAAACGGAGACCCTCGCATGACCCGCGCAGCGCTGACCGAACGCACTGTGACCGTCGCCGGCAAGGACATCTTCTTCGCCGAAACCGGAGAAGGGCCGGCGGTACTGCTGCTGCACGGCGGCGGGCCCGGCGCCTCCGGGGTGTCCAACTATTCCCGCAACATCGGCGAGCTCGCCCGGAAGTTCCGGGTGATCGTGCCGGACCTGCCCGGCTACGGGCGCTCGAGCAAGGGCGTCGACCGGTCCGATCCGTTCGGCTACCTCGCCGACAACATCCGCGGACTGCTCGACCGCCTGAACCTCGGCCGTGCCCACCTGGTCGGCAACTCCTACGGCGGCGCCTGCGCCCTCCGCCTGGCTCTCGACACCCCGGAGCGGGTCGAGAAGATGGTGCTCATGGGCCCCGGTGGCATCGGCACCACGCGCGCGCTGCCCACTCCGGGCCTGCAATCGCTGCTGTCGTACTACACCGGCGACGGTCCCTCACGCGACAAGCTCGAGAGCTTCATTCGCAAGTACCTGGTCTTCGACGGGGCCACCGTTCCCGCCGAGGTGATCGACGAACGCTACCGGTCGAGCATCGATCCGGCCGTGGTGGCCGATCCGCCGCTGCGCCGTCCCTCCGGACCCGGCGCCCTGCGCACGCTGTGGGGCATGGACTTCACCCGCGACCGGCGACTGCGCCGGCTCGCCACCCCCACGCTGGTCATCTGGGGCGCCGACGACAAGGTCAATCGCCCGAGCGGTGGCCGCATGCTGGCACACACCATGCCCAACTGCGACCTGCTGCTCGCCGCGACCACGGGACACTGGGTGCAGTGGGAACGCGCCGACTTCTTCAACGCCGTCACCACGGCCTTCCTCACCGGGAGCACCCGATGACCACCACGGACTCGCTGTTCGGCTCCGTCCACCTCGGTTACGTCGTCATCGAGACGAGCAAGTTCACCGACTGGCACCGCTTCGGCCGCGATGCAATCGGTCTGCACGCCGACCGGATTTCCGCCCAGGCCATGCGCTTTCGGCTCGACGACCACGAATGCCGGTTCCTGGTGCGCCGCGGCGGCGCGGAGGACGTCACCGCCCTGGGCTGGGAGATCGACGATCACGAATCGTTCGACCGGATCGTCGCCCGGGTGCGCGACCGCGGCGTCCCGGTCACCGAGGGCACCGACGAGGACGCGGCCCTGCGCGGCGTCGAACGCCTGCTGCGCTTCCCCGGGCCGAAGGACATCGACCAGGAGATCTTCACCCGCGCCCGCACCACCGCCACGCCCCTGGTGATGAGCAACGCCGGATTCGTCACCGGCGCATCGGGAATGGGGCACGTCGCGATCACCTCGACCCAGCCGCACACGCTGCACGGCTACTACGACACCGTCTTCGATGCCCGGCTCTCCGACTACATCGACGAAACCATCAGCGGTGCCAAACTCGCGATCCGCTTCCTGCGCGTCAACGAACGTCACCACTCGGTGGCGATCGCCGCCGTGCGCGATCTTCCCGTCGACCCGGTCCGCACCCGGATCCAACACCTGAACATCCAGGTCACCGAGCTCGACGACATGACCCGGTCCTACCAGCGTGTCAAGGAACTCGGCTTCGAGATGGCGCTCGGCGTCGGCCAGCATACGAACGATCGCGAGCTGTCCTACTACGCTCGCACGCCGTCCGGGTTCGAGTGGGAGGTCGGCTGGAATCCCATCGTGGTCGACGAATCCACCTGGGAGCCGACCACGCACCGCGGCATCAGCATCTGGGGCCACACCCCCGAAGGGCAGACCGTCGTCGACAAGCTGGCCCAGTTCAAGACGGCCGCACTGTCGCTGCGCCGCCCCGAGCGGACCGTCCCCGCGCTCAGCGGCGCCGGCATCGCCGACGACTGATCGCTCCTCGGTGGGGGTTGCGCGTCCGCGCGATTCCCGGTCAGTCGCGACAGCGAATCGAGTTCGCGGCTGCCTGGGCGGCGCGCGGATGCGCTGACACGGCGGGCTCACCGCCCGTTCACCTTCTCGTTCCCTTCACCTGGTTTCGGTCTCCTACGGTGCCCGCGTTGAACCGATTCGACGAGGGAGTACCTGTGAGTCCGAAGCCCCTGCCGCTGATCGTCACGCACGACGGCACATCGTCGCGCGCCGCCGTCACCTGTCGCTACAAGTGCGGCAACGCGTGTTCCCACGCGGTGCCCAACACCTCCGGGGGCGAGTACTTCGGTGACGTCGTGCGCACCGCACTGTCCCGGCGCGGTGTGCTGCGCGGCGGCGCGATGGCGGTTCTCGCGGTCGGTGCGGGCGGCGTGCTCGCCGCGTGTGCCGACGACGCGGGCAGCACCGGCGGCGCCACGACGTCGGGCTCGGCGGATCTCGGACCCGTGCCCACCGGCACCGACTTCTCCGCCGTCGCCCCGAACACCGACGACGTCGTGACCGTTCCCGAGGGCTACGACCAGGCCGTCGTGATCCGCTGGGGTGACCCGGTGCTGCCGGACGCGCCCGCCTTCGACATCGGCAACCAGACCGCGGCCGCGCAGGAGAAGCAGTTCGGTTACAACAACGACTTCGCCGGGCTGCTGCCCGTCGACGGCGTGCCGAACACCTACCTGCTGGTGGTCAACCACGAGTACACGTCCGAGCCGTTCATGTTCGCCGGCTACGACGCCGAGAACCCCACCGAGGAGCAGGTGCGCATCGGCTGGGCCAACCACGGGCTGTCGGTGGTGCAAGTCAAGGGCGAGGCCGGATCCGGGCGCCTCACACCCGAATTCGGTCCGTACAACCGCCGGATCACCGGCCTGACCGAGTTCGCCCTCACCGGTCCCGCCGCCGGAAGCGACCTGGTCAAGACCGCCGCCGACCCGACCGGAACCCGCGTGCTCGGCACCCTGAACAACTGCGCCGGCGGTCTCACCCCGTGGGGCACCGTGCTCTCTGGCGAGGAGAACTTCAACCAGTACTTCGCGAACGCCGAGAACGTCACCGATCCCGTGGCCGCCGAGCGACTGGCCCGGTACGGCCTCGAGGGCGGCGCCTCGGAACGGTTGTGGGAGCGCTTCGACCCGCGCTTCGACATCGTCGCCACCCCCAACGAGGTCAACCGGTTCGGCTGGGTCGTCGAGGTGAACCCGTGGGACGCGACGTCCGTGCCGGTCAAGCACACCGCGCTCGGCCGGTTCAAGCACGAGGCCGCGACGATCCACGTCACCGGCGACGGCACCGTCGTCTCCTACAGCGGCGACGACGAACGCTTCGACTACATGTACAAGTTCGTCTCCTCCCGCACGATGCAGCCCGGCATGTCGCAGGCGGCGATGCGGCACAACATGACGCTGCTCGACGCCGGAACCCTTTACGTGGCCAAGCTGACCGGCGATTCACCGGACGAGATCGACGGCAGCGGTGCGCTTCCCGCCTCCGGCACGTTCACCGGTTCGGGGGAGTGGATCCCGCTGCTGCGCACCGCCGAGGACGGTCGCGGCGAGTCCCTGGTCGACGGCATGACCGCCGAGGAGGTCGCCGTGTTCACCCGCCTGGCCGGGGACAAGGTAGGGGCCACCAAGATGGACCGGCCCGAGGACTTCGAGCCGAACCCGATGACCGGCAGGGTCTACGTGGCGCTGACCAACAACTCCAAGCGCGGCGAGGAGGGCAAGGCCGCCGCCGACGTGGCGAACCCCCGCAACAACAACAAGAACGGGCAGGTGCTCGAGATCGACGACGACCACGCCGGCACGTCGTTCACGTGGAGCCTGCTGCTGGTCTGCGGCGACCCGGAGGCCGCCGACACCTACTTCGGCGGCTTCGACAAGGCTCAGGTCAGCCCGATCTCGTGCCCGGACAACCTGGCGTTCGACCCGCACGGCAATCTGTGGATCTCCACCGACGGCAACGCGCTGAAGTCCAACGACGGACTGTTCAGCGTCGTGCTCGACGGTCCGCGCCGCGGCGAGACCCGGCAGTTCCTCACCGTCCCCGTCGGCGCGGAGACGTGCGGACCGATCGTGCAGGAGAACCGCGTCGTGGTGTGCGTGCAGCACCCGGGCGAGACCGACGACGCCACGTGGGACGCCCCGTCGTCGCACTGGCCCGACGGCGGCACCGCCCAGCCGCGCCCGGCCGTCGTCGCGGCCTGGAAGTCCGAAGGTCTGATCGGGGCATAGGCCGCTACACGGCCGGTGCGTCCTTTGGGCGGCTCCCACCGCCCGAAGGACGCACCGGCGCCGTCAGGCGCCCAGGCGGCGCGCCAGGTCGACCAGGTCGTCGGCGACCACGTCCCAGTCGTGTTCGGCGCGCAGGTCCGTGGTCTGGGCCGGGCCGTGTTCGGTGGACCGCGCGAAGAACGCGGTCTTCAGGCCGCAGGCGCGCGCGGCCGCCAGGTCCTCGTTGTGGGCGGCGCACATGCACACCTCGCCCGGCTCCAGGCCCAGGATGTCGGCCGTGCGCAGATAGGCCTCGGGCATGGGTTTGTAGGCCTGGGCGACCTCCGCACCGAGGATGGCGTCCCAGGGCAGACCCGCGCGCTTGGCGATATCGACCATCATGCCGACGTTGCCGTTCGACAGCGGCGCGACGACGAAACGCTGCTTCAGCCGGGTCAGCCCCTCGACGGCGTCGGGCCAAGGATCGAGCCGGTGCCAGGCGAGATTGAGCCGATCGAGATCGGCCCCCGGCACGGCGGCCGGATCGATGCCGACCGCACGCAGCGCCTCGTCCAGGTTCTCCCGGTGCAGCACGTCCAGCCGCATGAACGGTCGGGTGCCCGCACGTACCGCCTGCATCGCCGGCTGGTAGCGAGCCCGCCAGGCGTCGGCGAACACGACCGGCTCGATCGACTCGTCGTAGCGGGCCAGCAGGGGCGCCGCCTCCCGCGCGATGCTGGTGCGCCAGTCCACCACCGTGCCGAACACGTCGAAGACCAGTGCTTTCACCCCGGAGATGCTCATACGCCGCATCCTCCCAGAACCGCCGGGCCGGTGCGCGTCAGCGCAGCACCGCCGCCCCGAGGAATTCGCACGCCTGCAGCGCCAGCGCGATGTCCAGCTTGTCGTGCACCGCGGGCGCGCGGGTCGGGTCGCCGAGGGCCTTGTTGATCCGGTACTTGACGGTGTTGCGGTGCAGGTTCAGCCGCTCGGCGGTGTGCAGGTGGCTCTCACCGGTGGCGAAGTAGGTGCCGAGCGTGACCCGCAGCATCGCGGCCTGCTCGGTGTCGTCGGCGAGCGGGCCGAGTATCTCGCCCACCCACGCCCGCGCGGCGTCGAGGTTGCGGGCGAGCAGCGACACCACCGCGACGCCGCGGTCCCCGAACCCGATGACCCGTCGGGTGCACGTGGCCTGGGCCACCGCAATCGAATACGCAGCCTCGGCCTGTTCGTGCGAGCGCCGGAAACCGGCGAGGCCGGAACCGGGCAGCCCCAGAGCGAGGCGGCCCGCGGGATGGGATCGGACGACGGAATCGAGTGCTGTCGTGTCGATCGTCGGCCGGTGCCGATCGAACGGCAGCCACGCCCATACCGTGCGCCGGTCGATGGCGGTGAGGATCGGCGGGGCATCCGACCCGAGGTGCACCGCCACCGCGCGCACCAGCCGGTCCAGGGGATTGATCGCGCCGTCCGGGGATTCGGTGGTCGTCCAGACGATCACCCCGACATGGCAGCGGTCGAGCCGGTACCGGGTCTCCGCCTCGAACGCCGCGGCGTCGGTTTCGGATCCGTCGACGAGGCCGTGGATGAGGGCGGAGTGCACGTTGCCGCGCACGGCCGACCACCGGCGCCGTTCCTTCTCGTACGCGTCGAACACGTACAGGGTGATCCAGTCGATGTACCGGTAGACCACCGCGGAGATGTGCTCGATGACGTCGAGTGTCACCTGCGGCGGGAGGTTCATCGACCGCACCTCGTCAAAGCACAGCCGCATGAGGTCGTTCTGTCCCATGTGGTACGCCCGGACGAGCGAGTGCGACGGCACGTCGCGCTGCGCGAGCCGCAACGCATATTCCACTGCCGCCGTGGTGGGTTGGAGGTGTTCGGCGGGGATCTCGTTGGTGAGTACGTGGATGATCGTGGCGATGTTGCCGTGCACGCTCGCCTCGAGCAGCTCGACGAGGTGCGGATCCTCGTCGAGGTGGGCGATCTCCCGCGCCATCATCGCGGTCATGGAACGGCTGATCTCCCGCTGGCGGGCATCGAACCGGCGCGCGACCTCGGCGACGACGCGCTGAACCTCGTCGGCGGCCGACGGTGCGCCCGTCGACCGCCCCGAGACCACCGGATCAGCCACGGCCGGCGCTCCGCAGGTGCCGCAGCGCCGACTCCGCGGCGTTGTAGCCACACATCCCGTGCGCGCCCGCCCCGGGCGGGGTGGAGGCCGAGCACAGGTAGACCCCGGGTACCCCGGTGCTGTAGGGGTCCAGCGCAATTCGCGGCCGGAACACCACCTGCAGGTCGGCGTTGGCGCCGCCGATGATGTCACCGCCGACCTGGTTGGGGTTCTGTCGCGCGAGGTCGGCGGGCGCGGTGACCGCGGTGGCGACGATGCGGTCCCGGAACCCCGGGGCGAACCGCTCGATCTGGGCGACGATCGCGTCCGTCGCGTCGCCGGTGTAGCCGGCCGGGACGTGGGCGTACGCGTAGAGCGGATGCACGGAGCCGTGGGAGCGGGTCGGGTCGGCGACGTACTGCTGGCCGAGCAGCACGAACGGCCGCTCCGGCATGCGTCCCGTCGCGACGTCCCGTTCGGCCCGGGCGATCTCGGCGAACTCGCCGCCGAGGTGGACGGTGCCGGCCTTCCCGCATTCCGGATCGGTCCACGGGACGGGGCCGTCGATCGCGAAGTCGACCTTGAAGGCGCCGGGAGCGTGACGGAACCTGCGGTAGGCCTTGGCGATCCGTGACGGTACCGCGTCCCCCAGGATGCCGAGGGCGGCTTCGGGGGCGACGTCGAGGAGCACGACGTCCGCGGGCGGCAGGTCCTCGGCTCGGCGGACCCGGACCCCGGTGTGCACCTTGCCGCCGTGCTCCGCGAGCTGCGCGGTCAGCGCCCGCGCGATCGCTGCGGAGCCGCCCTCCGCCACCGGCCACCCGTAGCGATGGCCGGCAGCGGTGATCATCAGACCCACGGCGGACGTGGCGGGCCGGTCCAACCGGTGGTAGGCGTGAGCGGCGACCCCGCCGAACAGGGCACGTCCCTTGCGGGTGCGGAACCAGCGGGCCGAGGCCGTGGCGGGCAGCAGGGCCCGCGGCCCGAACGCCGCCAGCCGCAGCGGGTGCCGCGGGACGTTGAGCACCGGCCGCATCAGGTCCGCGGCGAGCCCGTCGAACCCGGATGCGAGGTCGGCGAACATCCGCCGCCACCGCGGGCCGTCCTCGCCGAGGCCGGCCGCGGTGACGTCGAGGGAGCGGTGCAGCAGGGCGGCCTCGCCCCCGTCGAGGGGATGGGCGCAGTCGATCTCCGGCCACCGCCACCGCAACCCGTAGCGCTCGAGGCCGAGGGTCTGCAGGTAGGGGGAGCCGGCGCCCATGGGGTGGAAGGCGGAGCAGTGGTCGTGGACCAGGCCGGGGACGGTGAGCTCGCCGGAGCGGGTCCCGCCACCGATCTCGTCGGCCGCCTCGAGAACCTGGACGTCCACGCCGCTGCGGGCGAGGTGGACGGCGGCAGCGAGCCCGTTGGGCCCGCTACCGACCACGACCGCCGTGCTCACGCTGTGACCTCCTGTGCGGCCGCCCGGTGGGCGCCCTCGCGGTCCATTGTCCACTGCACGTCGAACGGGATGGGCCCGTTGGGCAACCAGGGCTGCTCGGCGACGGCGTCGGCGACCCGGTAGGTGCCGCGTTCGATCACGCCGAGGGCCGCGTCGATCACCTTGTACTCCTGGGTGCCCTTGTGGATCGGCTGGGACTCGATCCAGGCGACGACGAACTCGCCGGGCGCGAAGTTGCAGCGCCGCTGGATCGCGGCGATCAGGTGCTCGTTGTGCAGGTGCCCGTCACCGAAGTTGAAGGCGACGATCGAGTTGCAGGAGAACTCGGCTTCGCGCAGGTCGTAGGTGTCGATGTCGTCCCCGAGGTGGCGCATCATCAGGGAGATCAGCGCCCGGCCCTGGCTGTGCATGGACCGCCAGCCGAGGAGCTGGTGCATCACGACGTCCGCGACGTCGGCGGGGTAGGTCGCGAGCAGCTGGGTGCGGGTGTTCTCGGCGGCCCGCACGATGTACCGGTTCAGCTTCTCCTCCGCACCCGGCGCGAACGCCCAGGTGGCCGAGGCCCAGTTGCCGGCGTACTGCCGCATCGACGGCAGGAACGAGACCAGGTCGGGGCGCAGGTTGCCGAGGACCGGGAAGAAGCACAGCGCGGCGGTGATCGCGCCCGCCAGCCACAGCGACGACATGTCGGTCACGGCGTAGCCGTCCCAGGCGGGGAAGCCCCAGAACAGGAAGACCGTGGCGTAGGCGAACAGCAGGTTCCATTCCAGCGGCACCGCGAGCGGGAACGTCGAGGCGATGAAGAAGTGGAACGCCACCATCAGCAGCACCGCGAGCAGCGTGATCGTGCGGTTGGTGGAGAACAGCAGCACCAGCGGGGTGACGATCTCGACGAACGTGCCGAGGACGTGGGCGACGCCGCTGCCGAGGTGCGAGGGCCGCAGGTCGTTCGGGAAGCTGCGGTAGTGCATGCGCTTGACGCGCTTGGACAGCATCCACGGGGTGTTGCTGATCATCGGCGGCACCACCATGGCGAAGTGGCGGCCGAACTTGGAGACGCCGGCGCCGACCCAGACGGTGACGATGAGCAGCTTGAGGGCGACGATCATGTCGACGAAGGGCAGGAAGGTGAAGAACACCATCGCCGGCAGGTACTGCTCGCTGCGGGCGGCGATGAAGATGACCTTGTCCCGCAGGCCGATCACGATCAGCAGCACGATCAGCGGCGCCACGACCGCGGGACGGACGAGGCCGGCGTTGTCGGCGACGAGTGCGTCGACGGAGGCGGTATGCACCCCCGGAAGAACAATGGCGACAAGCAGATTGGCGAGCAGGACGGCGTAGAGCGCCACGTCGCCGACGGTGCGGCGGTCACCGGACGTACCGGGCACCTTGCCCGGCCACGGTGGGAGCCGGATCGTCTCGGGCTTGAGCCAGTATCGGAAGCCACCGGTCATCGGCTTGAAGTGCCCGGCGAGCGGACCCCACGAACCGGCGAGACCGAGCGCCTCGAGCAGCACGGTCCACAGGATCAGCTTCTGGTAGACGATCGGCTGGTTCCACCACGACGAGACGTCGAGCCACGACAGGCCCGAGGTCAGCGTCGCCAGGGCGGTGCCGATGCCGATGTAGAGGAACAGCAGCTTGAGGATGTAGACGGTGTGTACCATCTTCGGCGTGCCGAATCCGTAGTCCACCCAATGGGTCGACATGGCCCGCAACCGATCCCGGAACGGGAGGTCACGGAACGTGGCAGGGTCGACTTCGGGGAAGTGGCCGGTCTTGAAACCCATGGGAATTCGCCTTTCGGGTAGGGGCTGCCGCCCCACCGGCCCGGGGCCGGCGAGTCGGGGTGAAGCGTGTGGTGTCTTCGGGGAGCGGTCAGGCGTGCACGGGAGCACCGTGGCTGCGCCGCAGGCCGGGTTTGTCGATCTTGCCGACGGGGTTGCGCGGCAGGGCGGCGACGACGTGCATCTCGGCGGGCACCTTGACCCTCGTCAGCCGCTCGGCGACGTGCGCGAGTAGTTCGGACTCGGTGACGGTCTGCTCGGGATAGGTCACGACGTACGCGACGGGGACCTCGCCGTACACCTCGTGCGGCGCGCCGATCACGGCGGACTCGAGGACCGCGGGGTGCGTGGCGAGGGCGTTCTCGATCTCCTTGGGATACAGGTTCTCCCCGCCGCGGATGATCATGTCCTTGATGCGGTCGACGAGGGTGAGGTATCCGTCCTCGTCGAGCCGGCCGACGTCGCCGGTGTGCAGCCAGCCGTCGACGACGGTGCGGGCGGTCTCCTCGGACCGGCCGAGATAGCCGCGCATCACGTTGGGGCCCTTGATGAGCACCTCGCCGGTGGCGCCGGCCGGCAGGTGCCGCCCGTCGGGTCCGGCGACGGCGATCTGCTGGCCGGGCAGCGCGGGGCCGACGGTGCCGAGCTTGCGGGGGCCGTCGATCGGGTTGCACGCCGACGCGCAGGTGCCCTCGGTGAGTCCGTAGCCCTCGACCACGACCAGGCCGAAGCGCTGCTCGACCCGGTCGAGGAGTTCCTTCGAGATCGGGGCCGCCCCGCAGATCGCGAAGCGCAGCGACGAGGTGTCCACCGGGGTGTCCTGCGGCTGGGAGGCCAGCAGGGCGTAGATGGTGGGTACGGCCGAGAAGTAGGTCGGCCGCAGCCGCGCCACGTCGTCGAAGAACCGGGCCGGGGAGAACCTGCCGGTGATGCTGAGCTGCGCCCCGGCCAGGATCGGCGCCAGGAAGCTGACCGCGATCGCGTTGACGTGGAACAGCGGCAGGATCAGCAGGCAGTGGTCGGCCTCGGTCAGCCGCAGGTGCGTGCGGAACGAGTCGGCCATGAACTGCAGGTTCGCGTGCGCGAGCTGCACGCCCTTCGGGCGGCCCGTCGAGCCGGAGGTGTAGATCAGCAGGGCGGTGTCGTCGGGCCGGGGATCGGCGCCGGCCGACCATCCGGCCGGCGGGGCGGTAGCCATGTCGTCCACGTGGATCGTCGGGCGGCCGCCCGACGGGGCGTCGGGACCGGCGCCCAGGACGAGTGCGGCTCCCGCATCGTCGATCTGGTACTCGGCCTCGGTTGCGGTGAACGCGGGATTGACGGGGGTGGCCGTCGCACCCAGCCGCCACGCGGCCATGAGGGCGACGAGGAGTTCGGCCCGGTTGGGCAGCATCACCGCGACGACGTCACCCGCAGCGATCCCGTGCCGCTGGAGTTGCGCCGCGAAACCGTCGACCCTGCGGGCGAATTCGGCGTAGGTGAGTTCCCGGTCGTCGTCCCGCACGCAGGGCCGGTCCGATTCGCGGTGCCACACCAGATATTCGATCGTCACTACCGTCGGTCCTCTCCTCTTGGCTGACCACAACGGTAGGAACGGGGATCACGTCCCGGCTACGGCCTCGCGGGCTCGAGTTCCGACGGGGTGTTGTCCTCCGAGCACAACTCCGCGCCGCCGGCTGTCGTGGCAGCCGGCGGCGCGGAGCGGATCGTCAGTGGGCCGGATTGCCCGAGGGCGCGGGTTGCGGCCCTCCGGGGCGCGGCTCCGCTTCGACGTGCATCGCCCGGGCCAGCGCCCTCTCCTCCGGCGGTGCGGCCCGTTCGCCGCCGCGCCGGCGCAGGTACCGGGTCTTGAGGTGGTACGCGGCGACGATGACCGCGAGCGCGATCAGCGACTGCACCAGTTCCGGGCGGGCGCCGGTGAACCACATGCCGACGAGGATCGCGACGATGACGGCCGTGACGACGACCGGCAGGACCGGGTAGAGCCACACCCGGAACTGCAGGATCTCCGGCGACGTGCGTTCCCAGCGGCGGCGCAGCACCAGCTCCGAGAGGCAGATCATGATGTACACGAACAGGCAGATCGCACCGGACGACGTGACCAGATACAGGAAGATCGTGTCGGGCCAGACGTAGGCGGCAACGATGCACACGTATCCGACGAACGTGCACGACAGCACGCCCTTCAGCGGGACCCCGCGGGAGTTGACGGCCGTCATCCACGCGGGTGCGTCGCGGTGGGCCCCGAGCACGAACAGCATGCGCGAGGCGGTGTAGAGCCCGGAGTTCAGGCACGAGAGCACGGCGACCAGCACCACGAAGTTGAGGATCTCGGCCGCCCCAGGGATGCCCAGGACGTCGAGGGCGGCCACGAACGGGGATTCGCCGACGACATAGCTGTCCCACGGGAGCATGGTGACGAGCAGGAACGTCGCGCCGACGAAGAACGCCAGGATCCGGAACACGACGGTGCTGGTGGCCCGGCGGATCGCCGCGGCCGGCTCCTTCGACTCGGCCGCGGCGATCGTGACGAGCTCGGCCCCCGTCATCGAGAAGATGACGGCGACCACCCCGACCATGACGGGGGTGAAGCCGTTGGGCAGGAAGCCGCCGTGTGCGGTCAGGTTGCCGAAGGACAGGTCGGCTCCGGGCCAGACGCCCAGCACGTAGAGACCGGCCAGGACGAGGAACGCGATGATCACCGCGACCTTGATCCCGGCGAACCAGTATTCGGCCTCCCCGAAGTTGCCGACCGACAGCAGGTTCACGACGGTCATGATCAACAGCAGGCCGGCGGCCATCAGCCACAGCGGCACGCCGGGGAGCCAACGGGCGAGCAGGGTGGCCCCGACCACGGCCTCGATCCCGACGACGACCACCCAGAAGTACCAGAACAGCCAGCCGGTGGCGAAGCCCGCCCAGTTGCCCATGGCGTCGCGGGCGTATTCGGTGAACGAGCCGGTGCAGGGCTTGGCGACGGCCATCTCCCCGAGCATGCGCATGACCAGGAAGACGATGAGCCCACAGATCAGGCAGGTGAGGATGGCGCCGGGTCCGGCCTGGCCGATGATCGCGCTGATCCCCACGAAGAATCCCGCGCCGATCACCCCGCCCATGGAGAGCATGGTGAGATGGCGCTTCTTCAGCGCGTGACCCAGGGTGTCGGACCTTTCGGCCGGTGGATCGGTGTGCACGGCACTCCCTTCGAGACCTGGTGTGCGGCGCCGTCGTGTGCCGGTTCCGGCGTCCCGGCGGCGCTGTCGCTCGGATGGGAGAACACTATGGCCGCGATGTGACCCACGACATGGCCGCTGCGTACAGGGGCCGGTGTCACGCTCGCCATGGCGGCGATTGTCCGCCGGATTCAGACCGGTTGCGGCGCGTCCGGCGACGCTTCGTCGCCCGACGGCGCGCGATGCGTCACGCGTGCGCGCGGGGTGAGCAGCACGTAGCTGCCCGCGGCCAGGAGCACCGTCACCACCGGGGCGAGCTGCGCCCATGTCGCGCTGACCTGCTGCGCGGTGAGCGCGATGCCGGCGACCGAGGAGATCAGCCATGCCAGCGCCCCACCGGACGCGGTGCGGGGCACGGCGTGGCCCCGATCCCGCAGCACGTAGACCACCGCGATCGCCACCCACGCGGTGATCAGCACGCCCTGCCAGGCGAGGGCCTGCAGCAGGTACCCCAGCACGTCGGTGAGCATGAGCAGGTATGCGAGCACGGCGGTGACCACCACCCACACCGCTCGGGGCACGTCGATGCGCAGTGCTCGGTGGACGAACACCTGGAGGTTGGTGGAGGCGAGATAGAAGTTGGCCGAGTTGATGCGGGTCTGGGACACGATGATCAGCAGCACCCCCGCGAAGCCGAGGGAGCCGACGACCGCCTCGACCACGCCGGTCTCGGTTCCGGCGATGTCCCAGGCGCCGAGGAGATAGAGGCCGACGAGTCCGTTCACACCGAAGGTCAGCGCGTAGAACACCCAGCCGAAGGTGACGGTGCCGTGGAAGGCGGCGTCGGTGCGGCGACCGAGTCGCGCGTAGTCGAAGGTGTACATCATGAGCACCCACACGCCCATGTAGACGAGGTAGGCGGTGAGCCAGCCCGGAAGCGGACCCGATGCCACCGTGGCGGTGAGCCATCCGGTGGGGTAGCCCTGCTGCACGGTCGCGGCCACCACGACGGCGACCATGCCGACGAGGTAGAACGGCAACAGGATTCCGTTGAGCTTGTCGAGCCACGCCGCGACGCCCCCGATCACCACGGGAATCATGTACACCGTGCACAGCAGGTACCACAGCCTGATGTCGCCGCCGAAGTACTCCTGCAGCGCCACCGCGACGATCGAACCTTCGAAGACCCCGTAGTAGAGCGCGGTGGCCGCGAACAGCGCCGGGGCGAGCAGTGAGCCGACGGCGCCGAACATGCGCCGGGACAGCAGCTCGACCGACAGGCCGGTGTGGATCGCATACCGGGAGAGCACCAGATTGACCACGCCGAAGGTGGCGACCGAGGCGGCCATCCCGGCGAGTGTGGCCGGTACCCCGACGGCGCCGGCCGAGGCAACCGCGACGTAGAGCCAGAACATGGCGCTGAACATGGCCCACCAGGCCATCGTCAGCGACCAGCGGGACAGACGCCCGGATTCGGGCACGATTTCCCGCTCGGCGGGGGATCCGGGAGCAGATTCGGTGAGGTGATCGGACATGGGGTCGCCTCTCGGGGGGGGAGGGAATCCGAACCGGCGCAGGGGCGCACGACCGCCCGCAGCACCGGGGGCGGGAGGTTCGGCAGGGGAGCTTCGAGGGAGAACGAAGAACGCGCAACCCGTTGCGGGGCAGCGATATCACTGCCCCGCCCGGGAGTTCAGGACCAGTGCGCGACGGAGCGCGTCCGCAGCAGATCGCGGAACTGGGCGGTGGTCGTGGGCAGCAGCTCGCCGGTGCCCCAGTCGACGATCACGCCGTAGCGGCGCACGAGATCGAGCATGGACAGCTCACCGCTGCGGTAGCGGCCGGCGACGGCTTCGGGGTCCTCGTCGAGCCAGCCCTTGCGCGACACGCGGATCTCCTCGCGGAGGCGCTCGGTGGCGTCGTGGTCGAACTCGTAGCGGTCGACCTCGGGATCCACCGGCACGACGACGACGCCGTAGTCCAGGGCGGCGCGCTCGACGGAGACGTATCCGTCGATCACGTCCTCGAGCACGGCCTCCGGGTCCCGCTGCAGCGGATCCCCGTAGCCACCACCGCCCGCCGACGGCCGCTCGAACGAATCGCCGGACTGGACCGCAACATTCGAGAACACGGACCCGAGGAAGCGCTCCTCGGGGGTGCCGCGGTTGAGCCACACACCGTGCGGGATGGACGGCAGGCCGCCCTCGATGCCCCAGGTGACCGAGCGGGAACGGTCACAGCAGTACGACATCACGCTGTTGTCGCTGTCGGTGAGGATGCCGCCCTTGGACAGGCCGCACCCCCCGCGGTATTCCCCGGGTCCACCGGAATCGGTGATGATGGCGTGCTCGCTGGTCAGCACGGGGGTGAGGCGTTCCTGCCCCTCGCACGGCTGCACGGCCAGGCCGATACCGAACACCGGTGCGGTGGCGCTCGATCCGTCCTTCGAGCTGCGTCCGCCCCAGCCGCCGGCCATCCAGTCGTACCACATGAAGAACGGCCGGTCTTCGGTGCGGGCGTCGCGGCCGCCGACGAGCAGGTACTCGAGGTTGAACGAGCACGCGATGGCACGGGAGGGCACGACCTTCGACCACAGTTCGAAGATCGCGTTCATGATCTTCTCGTACGGGCCGGAGCAGAATCCCGTCACCGCGTGCGGCCAGCCCGCGTTGACGACGGTCCCCTCCGGTCCGAGGTCGGTGCGGATCGCGTTGTACAGGCCCGAGTTCAGCGGCACGTCGGGGAAGAACGACTTGGTGCCCGCGACGATCCCGGAGAACGCGGTGCCGTAGCCGCTGTTGAGGAAGCTGGCGACCGCCGGTGCGCTGCCGGTCAGGTCGTAGCTGAGCTGGTCGCCCTCGATCGTCATGGTGACGCGGATCGGGACGAGCCCCTCGGGACGCGCCGGATCGGAGTCGAGGTAGTCCTCGGTGGTCCACGTGCCGTCCGGCAGGTCGGCGACCCGGCTGCGCACGATGCGCTCGACGTAGTCCTGGACCTCGCGCATCGCGTCGGTGACGGTGCCGCGTCCGTATTTGTCCACGAGGCGGTGGATTTCGCGTTCGCACACACCCGTGGCCTCCGCCTGGGCGTGCAGGTCGCCCATGCTGATCTCCGGCGAGCGGGTGTTCGCGACGAGCAGTTTCGCGACGTCCGCCAGGAATCGGCCCTCGTGCCACACCCGGACCGGGGTGATCCGCAGGCCCTCACCGAAGTGCTCGGTGGCGGTCACGTCGAACGATCCCGGCACGCTGCCGCCGATGTCGGCCCAGTGACCCTTGTTCTGCGCGAAGGCGATGAGGACGCCGTCCGCGAAGATGGGCCGGACGAAGCTGACGTCGTTGAGGTGGGTGCCGCCCCGGTAGGGGTCGTTGACCATGAAGATGTCGCCGGGGTTGATGTCGGAGCCGAATTCCTCCAGCACGGCCTTGCACTGGAAGTGGAGGGTGCCCACGTGGACAGCGATGTCCTGGCTGCCCTGCATCACGGTGTTGCCCTCGGCGTCGCAGAGCGCGGAGGAGAAGTCCCGCGAGTAGATGACGAACGAGTAGCAGGTGCGCAGGATCTGCTCGGACATCAGATCGACGGAGGTGGCGAACGCGTTCTTGAGGACCTCGAACGTGACCGGATCGAGGGTGGGGGACGTGGTGGTCATCGGGTCTCCTGAATGTCGATGCGGATATTCGCCCACTCGTCGATCGTGGCGGTGGTCCCCGGCGGAACGACGGTGGTGGAGTCGAGCTGGGTGATCACGGCCGGGCCGGGGATGCGCGTACCGAACTCCAGTGTGTCGCGGTCGAAGACGGGCGTGTCGAGCCGGCCGCGCGCCTCGTCGAAGTAGACGTTGCGCCGCTCGACGGGCGCCGGTTCCGCGGTGGTGGGTTCGGAGGTGCGCGGGAAGTTCGGCTTCGGCGTGGTGCCCACCGCGCGCAGCCCGATCTGGTAGATCTCCACGGGCGTGTCGTCCCGCCGGAACGAGTAGTCCCGTTCGTGCTCCTCGTGGAACCGCTCGACGGCCTCCGCGAGGAAGCCGGGGCCGCTGCCGGCCGCGACGGTGAGCGAACGCCACTGCCCCGCGTAGCGCATGCTGATGTGGCGATCGAGGACCATCCGTTCGGGTTCGACCCCCTCGTGGCGCAGACGCTGCGTGCCCTCCTGCTCGAGCCGCAGGAATTCGCGCTCGAGCGTGGTGGTGTCGACCTCGTCGACGCGGCCCTGGAACATGGCCGACAGGTCGTGCCGGATGTCGACGAGCAGGCACCCCTGCGCCGAGGTGATGCCCGGATGGGGCGGCACCACGACGGTCGGAATGGACAGTTCCTTCGCGAGGGCCGCGCCGTGCAGGGCGCCCGCGCCGCCGCAAACGACGAGGACGAAGTCACGCGGATCGTAGCCCCGGCGAATCGACAACAGCCGCACCGCATCCGCCATGTTCGCGTTGGCCACCTGGATGATGTTGCTCGCCGCGGTGTCGGCGTCGAGACCCAGCGGTCCGGCCACGCTCTGCTTGATCGCGTTCTCCGCGGCCGCCACGTCCAGGGTGAGGCCGCCGCCGATGAGGGCGGTGCCCAGGCGACCGAGCAGCACGTTGGCGTCGGTGTTCGTCGGCTCCGTGCCGCCGCGCAGGTAGCAGGCGGGCCCGGGGGAGGCGCCGGCCGACTGCGGCCCGTTGCGCAGCGAGCCCGCCTCGTCGAGCCAGGCCAGCGATCCGCCGCCCGCACCGATGGTGAGCACCTCGATGCTGGGGAAGGAGATGGGGAAGCCGTACTCGACCTGCCACTGCTTGGTGGTGCGGACCTCGCCGTCGTAGACGAGCGAGATGTCGGTGCTGGTACCGCCCATGTCCAGGCCGATCGCGTTGGGGTATCCGCAGCGGGTGGCGATGTCGGCCACGGCGATCGCGCCGGCGGCGATGCCCGAGGCGGCGAGCCGGACGGGATACTTCTCCACCATCGCGGGCGTCATGGAGCCCCCGCCGGAATGGAGCAGGAGCAGGTCGCCGTCGTATCCGTCGGTGCGCAGCTGCGCTTCGAGCCGGTTGACGTACCCGCTGACCAGGGGTGCGAGCACGGCGTTGGCGACGGTGGTGGAGGCGCGGTCGTACTCGAAGATCTCGGGGAGGATCTCGCTCGAGGTGGAGACGGCGACGTCGGGCAGCTCGGCCTCGAGCAGCGCCCGCACGCGCTGCTCGTGAGCGCTGTTGACGTAGCTGTTGATCAGGCACACCGCGACGGTCTTGATGTTCTTGCGGCGCAGGATCCGGGCGATCTCCCGGACCTCCGACTCGTCGAGCGGGGTGACGACCTCGCCGGCGTAGTCGATGCGTTCGGTGACCTCGTACCGGTCACGGCGGCGGATGTAGGGGGTGCCGACGTCGACGTACGTGTCCCACAGCTCGTCCTTGGTGCCGTCGCGGATCTCGAGCACGTCGCGGAACCCGCGGGTGGTGACCAGGGCGGCGGGCGGGAAGTTGCGGGTGATGAGCGCGTTGGTCGCGACGGTGGTGCCGTGGGAGAACAGGGTCACCTCGGTCAGGTCGATGCCCGCGGTGCGCACACCGTCGATCACGGCGCGCATGGGATCGTCCGGGGTCGAGGGGACCTTCGCGATGCGGGTGGTCGATGCGCTCTCGTCGAAGATGCACACGTCCGTGAAGGTGCCTCCGACGTCCACGGCGACGCGCAGGTGGGGATTGCGGGATGTGATCATCGTCATACTCCTGGGTCGGGTGGAACTCAGTATTCGGCCTGGTCGCGAGGCCATCAATTGGAGAAAGTGAATCGAGTTCCCCGAATCGTTGGAGATTTTCACACCGGAGGGAGAAAGATGTCGGGCATGCTTCCGGACCGTTTCCGGCTCGTCGACCTGCTGCTCGAACCCGACCTCGGGCTCCGGCTGGCGACCGATGCCGACCCCAACGTGGGGATCACCGGCGCGCACCCGATCGAGATCGAGAACCCGACCCGGTGGCTGCGGCCGGGGTCGATGATGCTCACCACCGGCTCGCGCTTCCCCGGCCACGAACACCCGCAGCAGGCCTATCGCGAACTGATCCGCGAGCTCGTGGGGTCCGGCATCGCCGCGCTCGGGTACGGCGTCGGAGTGATCACCGACGACGTCCCCCGGCCCCTGCTCGACGAGGCCGAGCGCCATCGGTTCGCCGTGGTGGCGATCCCGCCGGAACTACCGTTCATGGAGGTGGTCGGACGCGTCAACGCCGCAGCGCAGGCGCAGGACTCGATGCTGCTGCGCCGCACGCTGCAGATGCAGAACCACCTCCTCGAGGCGATGACGGCCGAGTCCCCGGAGGCCGACCTCGTGGCCCGGCTCGCCGGGCTGCTCCGCAGCAGCGTGGTCCTCTACAACGAGGTCGGCGACGTCGTGGCCTCGGCGGGCGGCGCGCCGGTGCACCTGATCCGCAATCAGCTGCGCGGCCGGGACGGCCGGCTGCTGTTCCGGGTGGGTCGATGGTCCGTGAGCGCGCACTCGATCTCGCCGGGCGGCCAGCACTACTGGTTCGCCCTCGCGTCCAAGAGCAACGAACTCACCGACCCGCTCACCGCGCCCGCCGTCGAGGTGTCGCTGAGGCTGCTCAACACGATCGAACGCACCCGCCAGCGCGCCACCATCGAGAACCGCGCGCGGCACGCCGCGCTGGTGCGGGCGCTGGCGTCGGGCGATCCGGCCGAATCCGACACCGTCCTGGACCAACTCGAGATGCTGCGGTTCGGCCCCGAGCCCGATATGCGGATGCTGGCCCTGTCCGCCGCACCCGACTACGACAACCGCCGATGGGTGTTCCGGGCGAACTCGCTGCTCGATGCCGTCGAAACGGACGTGTCCGGGCTGGCCCGCGACATCGGGCTGACCCTGCTGCTCGCCCGGGGCGACGGGGGCCTCGTCGGAGTGGTCCCCGCCCGGGCGGAGGCTCTCGATTCCTGGTCGAACAACCTTCCGCGGGGGTTGACGTGCGGCTCGAGCGAGCCGTTCACCGATCCCGCGCGCGGGCCCGACAAACTGCGGGAGGCGCGCTGGGCGCGACGGGCCGCCGAGCGGCTCGGACGCACCGCCCAGCGCTTCGAGGACGTGAGCCTCGCGGACTGGTTGCTGGCGGGCCGCGACCCGGGGCCCGCCCTCGAGCGCGCCACCGCGGTCCTGACCCCGCTGCTCGACGGCCACGACGACCTGGTCGATTTCCTCGTGCTGCACCTGGCGCGGGACCTGGACGTGGGGCGCACGGCGCGGGAGCTGAATCTGCATCCGAACACCGTGCGGCACCGGGTGAAACGCGTCGAGGACATGCTGGGCCGGTCCCTGCGCTCCCCGCGGGACGTCACCGACATCAGCCTGGCCCTCGAAGTCCTCGCCGAACACCCCACCTCATAGCCGCCCGGTGCGGGGAAGGATCGTCATCATGGCCATCACCGTGCGTCGGCTCACGACGCTGCCGGAGCTCGGGCTCACTCTCGTGGCGGGTCGCGACGGCGCCGACCGTGTCATCGAGTGGGCGCATCCGATCGAGCTTCCCGACCCCACCCCGTGGCTCTCGGGGGGAGAGCTCGTGATGACCACCGGGTTGGAGATCGGTGCCGGCGCCGACGAGCAGTTCGCGTACCTCCAGGGCCTGGTGGGGGCCGGCTGCGTGGCCTTGGCGTTCGACACCGGCACCCGGTTCGACCGCGTGCCCGACGCTCTGCGCGCTGCGGGTGACGCACTCGGGTTCCCGGTGCTCGCCGTGCCCGCCTCGACCCCGTTCATCGCCATCACCCGGGCGGTCATCGACGAACTGACCGCCGACCAGGTCCGCGCGGTGCAGCGGGTCGTCGATCAGCAGGAGCGGCTGGCCCGGGCGACGCTGCGCGGGGGTGTGCCCGCGGTCGTGACCGCGCTCGGTCAGGCCCTCGCCGGGGCCGTCGCCGTCGTCGACGCCGACGATCGCGTGCTCGCCGAGTACGGGTCGGACACGACGCGGGCGGTCCGGCATGCGCGCGCGGTGGCGGAGTCGGCGTCCCGATCTCCGCGGCGGCGGCAGCTGAGCAAGGTGCTGGCCGACGCCGCGGGGCACTACACCGTGCAGAGCATCGCGGCGGCCCAGGACCTCTACGGATACCTCGCCGTCGGCACCGCGGAACCGCTCCCGCCGGCCGACCGTCTGCTCCTCGCCCACGCCGTGTCGCTGATCTCCATCGAGCTCGGCAAGCCCGCGAAGGTGCAGAGCGCGGAACAGCGCCTGCGGGCCGTCGTCACCCGGACGCTCTTCGACGCACCCGAACGCATGGACGCCGGCCTGCTCCGGTACTTCGGGTTCGAGCCGACCGACACCGTCGCGGTTGCCGTGCTGACCGAGGTCGGTCCGCTGCTGCCGGCGGAACGGCAGGTCGGCGCAGTCCTCGCCGCGGAGGGCGTACCCCACCTGACGGCCTCGGTCGGTGCGGATGTCGCCGTGGTCCTGCCGGCCGACCGGGCCCGCGAGACCGCGACCCGGGTCCAGGACCGGGTCCGCGCGCAGCTCGGCCGCCCGGTCCGGTGCGGGCTGGGCGGTCCGTGCGCCGTGACGGACGCGAACACCAGTGTGCAGCAGGCCCTCTCGGCGGCCCGGGCAGCGCGGGACGGGGGCCGGACACCAGTGGCGTTCGCCGAGCTCGGCACCTTCTCCGTGTTGCTGGGCATGCAGGATCCGGACGCGCTGCAGGCCATCGCCCGCACCGGCCTCGAGGCGCTCGATGCCTACGACGAGAAGCACGGGGCGAGCGGACGATTGATCGAGACCCTTGCGGCGTACCTCGAGCACAACGGCCAGGCCGAGAGCACCGCCGTCGCCCTGGGCATCCACCGGCACACCCTGCGCAACCGGCTCGCCCGCATCACCGAACTCACCGGCCGCGACCTCGACTCGATCCACACCCGGGTGGAGTGGTGGCTGGCCGTCAAGGCACGGGAGATGCTGAACGGCCGTGGTGGATAGGCGCCGACGGTGGGGCGGGTCCCTTGCCGACCTGAAGCCGGCTTTCGAGGCGGCCGGTGCATGCATTCGCGTGGTCACCGTAGTCGGTGCAGACGATCGTTGCACCCCAGCCGGCGAGAAGCGGACGTATCACCGGCCGCCACGGACTCAGTCGCAGCGGTGACCGTGGGGCAAACAGTGCGCTCCACATCGTCACGACCGTCCGGACGAGGCACCACCGGGCCACTCGCGACCACGTCGAACGCCACACCGCAGAGGGGCTCAGCATCGAGAAATCATCCGGCACCTCGAGCGCTACATCGCCCGCGAGATCTACAGTTATCTACCCACGTCGACGGCGAGCAATTCACGGCTCTTCGCAGTGGGTAGGGGCGTGATGTTGTCCGACCCCGTGCCGTGTCGGTGAGTGAAAAAGGGCCCGCGCCCTTGTGAGCCGGGTGTTCTTCAGGCAACCAGACCAGCAAGGAGCGCGGGCATGCTCCACGGTGGTTCACTGCTGCTCGATCTCGACGGCGTCGTCGTCGAATCGGTGCGGCGCGTCGACGACGGCAACCGGATCGTCCGGCTCGGCACCGACCCGCGGTGGGTCGGGGTGTGCCCGCAGTGCGGGCAGACGTCGGCGCGGTCGACGGGCTGGGTCACCACCCGCCCCGCGATGTGCAGGTCGGCCCCGACCGTCCCCGGCTCGAATGGAGCATGCGGAAATATTTGTGCGCCAACAGCGTCTGCGATCGCAAGGTGTTCACCGAGTCCGTGCCGGGCATCCCTCCTCGCGCTCGGGTCACCCCGCGGGCGAAGACGATGATCGCCGCCGGTGTCCTCGACGACGACCGTTCGGTGGCCGGCCGTCGCCGCCGAGTACCGGTGCGCCTGGCACACCGTCCACGATCGGGTCGTCACCGTCGCCGACACCGCCCTCCCCGACGAACCCGAGCCGGTGCGCGTGCTCGGCATCGACGAGTCCCCCAAGGACTACGTCCAAGGAGGGCCCCCCACCGCCGCGGCAGGGCCTGCTTGCCCAGGTCACCGGCCGCAGTGCGGCGACGGTGCTCGACTGGCTGCACGCACGCGACGAGCAGGGGCGACAGCAGATCGCCCACGTCACCATCGACCTCTCATCGGTCTACGCCAAGGCGGTACGCGAGGCGTTGCCGCGTGCCGAGCTGGTCGTCGACCGGTTCCCCCTGGTCGAGAAGGCCAACGAGGTCGCCCGGGCGGTGCGCCGCCGGGTCACCCAGACCCACTGCGGTCGGCGCGGCCGCAAGAGCGACGTCGAATGGATCAACCCACGCCGGCTGCTGCGCGGCGCCGAGACCCTCACCGACAAGCAAACGCACTGAGCTGTTCACCAAGCTGCTCGCCGCCGACCCCAGCGAGGAGATCGCCGCTGGGGTCCCACCCTGGACGAAGTCCTCGGGGAGGATCGCCGAGGAACTGCTGCGCAACCTGCTCACGTGCACCGGCCGCGATGGGCTCGCCACGAGATCCGTGCCACGCTGTACCGGTTCTACAAGTTCTGCGCCGCCTGCTCGGTGCCCGAGGTCACCGCGCTGGCCCGCACCGTCGAGACCTGGCCGAACCCCACCATTCGGGCGATCGAGACGGGCCTGTCGAACGCGCGCAGCGAAAGCTTTGGGCCGGATCGTCAAGCACGTCGGGCGGATCGCGTTCGGGTTCCGCAATCCCGACAACCAGCGACGCCGGGTACGGTCGGCCCGCACCCGCCCCTCCCGGCGGAGCACACCCAGCCGGCATCAATGCCACTGCTAACTGCGAAGCCAGATATCCGTTGCCCGAGATGGGTCACCGTCTGCTATTCGGGCCGCGAGCGCGAAGAAGCTCGAGATCCGTAAGAGTAGGGGAATAGCATGATCAAACAATCGCTCGTCGAACTCGAAAAGCGATGCGTGAGTAAGACGGCCGTGCGGATTTTTTGGGCGCTTATGCCAACGCAACACAGTTGCCCATATTCGAGTTCACCGCAGAGGTCGCCTGCAGGGGCTTGAGCAACCACGCCCGACACAATGCTCCCGGGCGGCAAGCACACAGCCGTCGGCTTGAACGCTGGGCTGAGGGGCATGGCTGAGCAACTGGACCAAGACTGGAACATCGCAGGAGATTTCGGCGCGCGTGGGCAGATACTCGCGCCAAGCGACGGGTGTCGGACACAGCTATGTCTCCAGCCCAAGGATCATTGCGTTACCCCAGTCGTGGGTCTATCCCGTACTGATGGGGGACACCGAGGTGTTCACGCAGGGTGTTTCCTTCGTAATCGTGATGGAACAGGCCGCGGTGCTGCAAGATGGGTACGACTTCATCGACGAACGTGTCGATACCATCTTCGTACACATCCGGCGAGACCCAGAATCCGTCGCAGGCACCGGCTTCGAACCATTCCTGCATGTGGTCTGCGGTCACGCTCCCAGGTCCGATGGGGGAGGGGTGGTAGTCGATGACACCATGGTAGAGGATGTCGCGTACCGTCCATCCCTCTCGGGCAAGCTCGAGTGCCTTCGGGGATCGGGGGTCGGACGGGTTGGCGCGAGCGGCCGCGAGTTTCTGTTTGGTCAGCGGGGTGTCGAGGTCTGCCGGTGACAGCGAGATGCTGAGCATCATTCCCAGATAGCTGACTCGTTGGTCGATCATGGGTGCGACGAATTGACCCCGTCTGTTCAAGGCCTCCCGCTTGGTCGGCGCGATTGTCGGCATTACTCCGGCAATGAACTTCACCTCGTCTGGCTCTCGGCCGGCCTCCAAGGCTGCACGGCGGACGTTGTCGCGCTGACGCCTGGCGTCCTCGATGGTGAACGTCGCCCCGATGACGGCGCTGGCGTAACGGCCCGCCAGACTCAGACCGTGGGGGCTGCCACCTGCCTGGAAGATGACCGGCTGTCCCTGCTTGGACGGTGGGATCTCCAACGGGCCTCGGGAGGCGACGTGTCGACCTCGGAGGTTGATGGGCCGAATCTTGGTTAAATCAGCGAAAATTCCCGACCCTTTGTCTGCTATCCAGGCGTCTGTCTGCCAGCTTCCCCATAGGGCTTGGATGATTTGAATGACTTCGTGGGCGCGAGCATAGCGGGTGTCACGATCGGCGATCTCTTGACCGAAATTGGCCGCAGCGGCCGGATCCGAGGTGGTTACGGCATTCCAGCCGATGCGGCCCCCGCTGACAACGTCGAGGGTCTTGAGCAGTCGTGCCAGGTTATAGGGCTCGAAGAACGACGTAGAGGCAGTGGCGGCGAAACCGATCCTCGTGGTTTCCCGGGCCAGGACGGCCATTGTGATGAATGGGTCCATCGTCATCTGGGGTGCCACGTCATTGGATTTTTGGGTTTGGGAGGGGGAGTCCGGCAGGAAGAGGAACTGGAACTTTCCGCGCTCGGCGGCCTGGGCGTAACGCACGTGGGCGTCGAGGTTGGCGTAGTTGTATGGGTCTACGTTATGTGCTTGCCATGCGTGAGTTTGCGAGCCGTAACCGTTGCCCATCTGCATTCCGATGAGCATCTTGCTGGCGTTCACGGTCCAGAACCTTTCGTGTGGGTGGAGATGGGGCCGGAGTTTTGGTAGGGGCGTGCTTAATCCAGCGTGTGATATCACCGGAGAGCACTGGGCGGTGGTGTCGGTGCCGTTCGACGATGTGGCTTGGGTCGAGTCAGCGAGGAGCTGGTGTTCGCCGGACGAAAAGGACGCCGACAAGAGCGGCAATGGCGATGACTGCAGCGGTGGTGAAGGCGGTCTGGCCAGCGGATACGAACTGCGCCATGCTCGGTGCGGCCGTGTCGGTAACGTCGGAGCCGATGGTATAGGCAGAGATGAGAACGGCACCTCCGGCCGCGCCGGCCAGTTGCTGGACGGTGGTGAAGGCGGCGGTGCCGTGCGGGTAGAGGTCGGTGTGCAGGGAAGCCAATGCGCTTGTTGTCAGCGGCGCCCACATCAGAGCCTGTGATGCGGACAGCACGAGGTAGGCAACGAGGATCGCAACTACACCCGTCTCCTCGTTCAGCTGGCTGAGGAACCACAGGGCTGCGGTCCAGATTACTGCGCCGGGAATCGCGAGCGGTCGTGGCCCGAAGCGGTCGTATACCCGCCCCCCGAGAGCGGAGACGATCGAGATCAACGCACCACCAGGAACTAGGAACAGACCGATTGCGAAGGTGCTCAATCCCATAACGTGGGTCAACACCAGAGGTAGGACGATCAGCGTGCCGAAGCCGTTGAGTGCGACGATCACCATCACCAGCAGGGGTACCGTGAACGAACTCGTGCGGAAGATCCTCATGTCGAGGAAGGCCTGGCCGTGACGCTGCAGGAACTTCTGTCGGTAGACGAACACGGTGATTCCGGCCAGCCCTAGGAGAATCGGAAGGTAGGGCGGGATCGGTGCGTGGCCGGAAACTGATTCACCAATGGAGGCCAGACCGTATACGAGCGAACCGAACCCGACGGCGGAAAATGCCAGCGACAGGACATCGAGTGTCACCGATTCCGGTGTGGTGATGTTGCGGAGCTTCCACGCGCCCAGTGCCAGCGCTGCCAGGGCGATCGGTAGGACGAGAAGAAACAGCCACCGCCAACTCGAGTGGGCCAGTACGACACCGGAGATCGCGGGGCCGACAGCTGGCGCCGCGGCGGTCAGACCGGTCACCAGCGCCATGACCCGGCCGCGGCGACCGGCGGGAACCAGACGCATCGTGATGGTCATCAGCAGTGGCATGAAGACTGCGGTGCCCACTGCTTGGACGATGCGTCCGACGAGCAGGGCCTCGAACGTCGGAGCGAAGGCGGCGATTGTCGTTCCGACGGTGAACAACGATAGCGCGCCTAGGAAGATTGTGCGTAGGTGGAATCGACGCATCACATACCCGGTGGCGGGGATGAGTACCGCTAGCGTCAGCAGGTAACCCGTGGTGACCCACTGTCCGGTGCCTGGGGTGATGTCGAAATCGACGATCAGGGTGGGAAGGGCAACCCCGAGCAGCATTTCGTTGAGCAGGACGATGAACGTCGAGACCATCAGCAACCCGATGACCACGATGCTTCCTGGGGCCAGGCGGTCCTCAGGAGCGGATCGGGATTTCGTTGAATCGATGTCTACGGTCGATGTGTCCGGAGTTGTCATGTGTGTTCTCCAGTGGAAGAGGCGGATGGAAGGGGGCGGAGTTGGCTCGACACGTTCGCTGCACCGTAAGGCGGGGTCCTCCCAGGGCCGGTGCATGCGGATGGCGAACTGCGCGCCGATCCGGTGGTCGGCACCGGAAGGGGCGGGGTACGATTACGAAGTGGGGGCTTCCCCCACCTATTAAACGGGGTTTCCCCCCGCTTGGCAAATGTGCGCCGTGACGTCGGCGTTTGAGGACCTAGAGAGGTGACATGACGGACGAGGGGAAGCAAAGGCGACGACCACGGGCGGACTTCGAACGAAACCGGACGGAGATTCTGGAGTCAGCGGAGCGACGCTTTGCCGAGGAAGGGGTCGGGACCTCTTTGGAGGCGGTGGCACGCGACGCAGGAGTCGGATCGGCCACCCTCTATCGTCACTTCCCGACGCGCGACGCGCTGCTCGCGGAACTGCTGAGTCGACGCCAGAGTCAGCTGGAATCCGAGAAGGAGCGGATCGAACAACTCGCCGACAGTGGTGCAGCCCTGGAGCAGTGGTTGGCTGCACTCGAGGAATTTTTCGGGGCGTTCGAGGGCTTGCCCGGACCGCTGCGCAGTGCGTTCCTCGCGGAGCACAATCCCCTTGCGGTCAGTTGCACCGGCTTCATCGATCTGACAGGTCAATTCCTCGCGGCAGCGCAGCGAGATGGGCGGGCGCACAGTTGGATTCGGGCGCGCGACCTGTTTCTGGCCGCACTTGCGCTGAGCTGGGTCAGGGGCGCGTCGCTGGCGGACGAAACTTCCCACCACCATCTCAGGGCATTGATCAGGGACGGTTACGTATCCACTAACGAGGCCCCCTGACCGTCAGATCACCCGCACTATTTGGGGGAACGCCATGTGCGTGCATGTTCTTCCTCAGCAAATTCCGTTCAGATCCAATCGGTGCGCGGTGCGGAGTTTGGGGAGCAGCGAAGAGTGGAGCGCGGCCATAGTCCGGCGTCGGTCCATTCGCGGGGCCTGCGTCGGCAGGTGATGCCGTTGCAGTCGCAGCGTCTCGGTCGGCGCATCACACCAGGTCACATTGGTGCGCAGGACTAACAAATGCCACCGAGTGGACACGATCGTCGACGGGTTCGCGGCACAGGAAATAGGAACGTCACGCAGGATGGGGCGGTAGCAACAGCGCTATCGGCTTTCACGGATCGAAACAAGATCGATTGCGGGCGGTGCGGGCGATCCCCGATCGGCCCGTCGAGGAGGTGCCCGTTCTGGGTATCGACGACTTCGCGCTCCGCTGGGGCCATGTCTACGGCACCGTCGTGCAGCATCGCGGCGGCTTGTTGACATGCGTCCATCATCGGTAGGAGAGATGCAATGTCATTGGGACTCTGCCCGATCTGCACTGCCGCAATGATCTGATCTCTGGTGACTGCGAGTTGCGCGTTGTAGCCCTGGAAGAATCCTCGCCTGGTGGGCATCAACCGTGATTGCGGATCGGTCGTGTTGGCGACTGTCTTCGGCAACGACTGTGTGTCGGGATTCGTGCTGGCTTGTGCAGCCGCCCGAGCGGCTTCGACCGCACGTCGCGTGCGGATGATTCGTGAGTGCTGGTCCAGCGAAACCGGGGGCGGGCCCATCGGTTTCCTTCCTGCAGCGATGATCGCGGCACGCCGGTCGAGTTTCGCCTGATGAGTGGCGATCTCACGTGCCAGATGCGCCTCGGCTTCCGCCAGACGATGAGGCACGTTCGGGATCCGGCCGATCACCGACTCGCCGGCTCGAATTCTGTCGAGACGCTCCCGCGCCACGATCGCCCGCTCTTCCTCGTCCTTACGCTGCAACGCGATCGCCGCTGTCCGCCATGTCCTGCCCGGAAAGGAGGGCATCTTCCGCGGCATCGGTCTGGTCGGCGTGGGCGATCTGCTGTCGCCCCTGCTCGTCGCGTGCGTGCAGCCAGTCGGGCACCGTCGCCGCACTGCGGCCGGCGACCTGGGCAAGCATGCCTTGCCGCGGCGGTGGGGGCCCTCCTTGGACGTAGTCCTTGGGGGACTCGTCGATGCCGAGCACGCGCACCGGCTCGGGTTCGTCGGGCGCGGTGTCGGCGACGGTGACGGTGACGACCCGATCGTGGACGGTGCCAGGCGCACCGGTACTCGGCGGCGACGGCGGCCACCGAACGGTCGTCGTCGAGGACACCGGCGGCGATCATCGTCTTCGCCTGCGGGGTGACCCGAGCGCGAGGAGGGATGCCCGGCACGGACTCGGTGAACACCTTGCGATCGCAGACACTGTTGGCGCACAAACATTTCCGCTTGCTCCATTCGAGCCGGGGACGGTCGGGGCCGACCTGCACATCGCGGGGGCGGTTGGTGACCCAGCCCGTCGACCTCGTCGACGTCTGCCCGCACTGCGGGCACACCCCGACCCACCGCGGGTCGGTGCCGAGCCGGACGATCCGGTTGCCGTCGTCGACGCGCCGCACCGATTCGACGACGACGCCGTCGAGATCGAGCAGCAGTGAACCACCGTGGAGCATGCCCGCGTTCCTTGCTGGTCTGGTTGCCTGAAGAACACCCGGCTCACAAGGGCGCGGTCCCTTTTTCACTCACCGACACGGCACAGGGTCGGACAACATCACGCCCCTACCCACTGCGAAGAGCCCCATTACTTCGATGACAGTCGTAGCATGGGTGAGTTGCTGGTATCGCCCGTAGGAGTTGACTGTGGCCCGCCCCCGTACCGCCCCCCGGACAGTGGATCATCCCGACCTTGCGCAGGTAGATCTCCAGCAGGTGATGGAGGCACTGGTGGACCCGGTACGCCGAATGGTGGTCTCCCAGCTCGTGCGCAAGGGCGAGGACATGAGCTGTGGCACGTTCGAGGCACCGGTCTCCACCTCCACGCTCACCCATCACTTCAACGTGCTGCGCGAAGCGGGGGTGATCCGGCAGTACTACGTGGGCGTGACCAAGATGAACACGCTGCGCGCCGACGAGATGGAGGAACGGTTCCCTGGCCTGCTCCCCGCCGTGATCGCGGCATGCGCGGCGGAGACCGGCTCGGGCGTCGACTGAGAGATGGTGTCGATTTCGACGTACATATTTCGACGGCGGTCAAAATTTGACACTCATCGAACCTTGGAGCAGGGTGGAGGAGGAGGCCGGTGCGACACCGGCTTCCCCAACGCACCGAACCGCACCAAGGAGCCACGCATGAACCGCGTCGTCCGTTTCCATCAGCCCGGCGGACCCGAAGTCCTGCATCTGGAGGAGGTCCCCCTGCCGGAGCCCGGGCCAGGCGAAGTCCTGATCCGGACCCGGGCGCTGGGCCTGAACCGGGCGGAGTCGATGTTCCGGCTCGGCCAGTACGGCACCGATCCCGTCTTCCCCTCCGGCATCGGCTACGAGGCGGCCGGAGTGGTCGAGGCTCTCGGTGACGGCGTGCGCGGGCTGAGCGTGGGTGAGGCGGTCAGCGTGGTGCCGTCCTTCACCATGATCGACTATCCCGTGCACGGGGAGGCGGTTCTCGCCCCCGCCCACGCGGTCGTCGCCCACCCCGAGCGGCTCTCCTTCGAGGAGGCGGCCTCGGTGTGGATGCAGTTCATCACCGCCTACGGCGGCCTGGTCGACCTCGCGGGCGTCCGCCCCGGCGACACCGTCCTGATCTCCGCGGCCTCCAGTAGCGTCGGCCTCGCCGCCATTCAGGTCGCCCACAAGGCTGGCGCCCGCGCCGTCGCCCTGACCCGCACCGGCGCCAAGCGGCAGCAGCTCCTGGACGCCGGCGCGGACGAGGTCATCGCCACCGTCGAGGAGGACGTCCCCGCCCGGGTGCGGGAGCTGACCGACGGCCAGGGCGCCCGCATCATCTTCGACCCCGTCGGCGGCACGGCCCTGGCCGACCTCGTCACCGCCGCCGCCGACGAGGCCCATCTCGTTCTCTACGGCGTCCTCGACCGCACCCCGACCCCGCTCAACGTCGGTGAGGTCCTCTTCAAGCACCTCACGATCCGGGGGTTCGAACTCTTCGAGATCACCACCGACGACCGGCGACGCGCCGAAGCGGTCGCCTTCGTGGCCGACGGTCTCGCCAAGGGCGAGCTGACCCCCACCATCGACAAGACGTTCCCGCTTGAGGACATCGCCGAGGCACACCGGTACCTGGAAGCTGGCGGGCAGGTCGGCAAGATCGTCGTCACCGTTCCCGGCCACTGACCCTCCTCAGCGGTCGGTGCACCTCACCGGGGCGGGAAAGGGGGGGTCTTTGACCGGTCCCAGTCCGGTCGATCGCGGGAAGAACGGCTTGAGATTCCCCCGCTTCTCCGGAGACCCTTCTACATGGCTCCGATGAGCTCATGTTGGATGATATCTGCCTCCTGTCCACCTGATCAGTCGTGGTAGGCGCGTTCGTATTCGTCCGGTGAGAGACCGCCCAGGCCGGTCTGAATCCTGCGCGAGTTGTACCACCCGCCGATATAGCGGAACAACGCGAGCTCCGCCTCCGAACGAGTGGCGAAAGTGGTTGCAGTCCAGTACATCAATTCGATCGTCAAGGTCGACCACAGATTTTCGGCGAGCGCGTTATCGAGGTTGTCCCCGACGCTGCCGGTGGACGAGGCGATTCCGGCATCGACGAGCCGCTGCGTGAACCGAACCGCCGAATATTGGACGGATTCAACCGGTCGATGCAACACCCGGCTGTTGTAGGGAGCGTAGCTGCTCGGCGAAGACCTCGGCCGGGGTTCGCCAATCGAGGATCTTGCGGGTCCGGTTGTTGATCGCCAGAGCGACGGCTTCGAGGTCCTCGGCGGACCACCTGGACAGATCGGTGCCCTTCGGGAAGTACTGGCGCAACAGGCCGTTCGTGATCTCGTTCGCCGGTCGTTGCCAGGGCGAGTGCGGGTCGGCGAAGAACACTCTCGTGCCGGCATCGAGAGCGAACTGGGCATGACCGGACAGCTCCTTCCCGCGGTCCCAGGTCAGGGTCCTGCGGAGCTGCTCGGGGAGCGTGCTCATCGACGTCGTCAGCGCGGCGTTCATCGCGACGGCACCGTAGCCGCCGAGGGACGGACCGTTCTTCACCGGCGGTTTCTCGCCCCAGCCCTCCAAACGAGGCAGGTGCACGAGGATCGTGGATCGGCTGCTGCGCTCGACGAGCGTGCCGATCGCGGACCGACCGGTCCCGATGATCAAGTCGCCTTCCCATGCAGCCTTCAGGACAGGCTGCCGCCGACGGCGCCACAGATCCCGGTAGGCATGGCTGAATCAGAATCTGCCGAACCGGAGAAGCAGTACGTTCCCCTCGTGGCGAAGTCATGAGTCGGTCAGCGTCGGGGTTCGGTGTTCGCCACCAGTTCCGTAGTAGATCTACGTTCCCCACATCAAGGCGATATACTCGTGCCACTCCGGTGGCTCCGGCGCAGAACCGGGCATGAGCCTGTCGAGCGTTACGATGATGACGGCCAGCGTCCACGATATCGGGGTGACAAATAGCTTGTCAGCAAGGAATTTCAACGGGGGTCTCCCTCTCGATAGGTATGTCTGTCTCGGCAGTTCCGGTCGCACAAGGGCCGTCGACAATCTTGTCGAGAAACCCGATGCCAGCGCCGTCCCGTCCCATCCCGCCACAGCTCGAACGAGGTCCTGCAGACCTGCTTGGTCTGCGGTCCCTATCGCCTCTCAGAGATGCCGCTGAGCCGACCATGGTTCCAGTGTCACGCGGCAGCACCTGCGCGACGCTGGCTCCCATCTCTCCGCCCGCCGCAGTGCTTCTCGGGAACGAGATACTCTCCATCCCGGGCCGAGCCATGAGGTATCTCTCATCATGCCTCGGCGAGAGGGGTGACCGATCTGTCGGGGCGGCCCGTTTCCGCCAGTACCCTTGCCGAAACGAACGATGCGAAGGGAGCCATAGGTCAGGCGCTCCTGCTCAGGCGTCTTGACGCTCCTTTGCGAAGAGCTTCTCTGAGCGTGTGCGTCTCTCGGTGAAGTGGATGTCGCCACGGATGCTGCACCCGTGGCGCATGTCGCTGAGGTTCTCGTCGGCTTGGTTGAGGAGCATTCGAGGTCGAGGTCCTGTCATCCTCTGGAATCAAGATCGACAATCGGTCGAGATCAGGGTCTTGGTTTGCGAAGTGCCGTGGACCAGGCCGTGCCCAGGGTCCGGCTCGCTCGCGATCGCAAAGGCTACCTTCCCGGCGAAGTCCGCGCGGCATTTCGTCGATCGCCAGTGCTTGTCGGTGTGATGCGCGCGGCGTGCGGGGTTGCGGATGACTCAGGGGCGGCGCACTAGATCCTCCATTCGTAGTTAGTTGACAAGCAACTTATTCTGAGAATAGTAGCTATCGATGCCGGCAGCAAGAGTCGCCGTCGTAGAAGGCACCGGAATGGTGCCTCGCGGCGAGGCGTGAGACAAGGACCACACATGACAAAGCGCACGGAGTTCTGGACCAATTTTACTTCGAGCGATCCACGCGAGGCCGCAACAGAGGCCGCACGACTCGAGGCCGACGGCTGGGACGGCGCAGTCATGGTGGATTCGCAGGCGATGTACCCCGAAGTGTGGACCTATCTCGCGACCTGCGCGCAGGCAACCACTCGAATCACCTTGGCGACGGGAGTCACGAATCCAGTCACGCGTCACCCTTCCGTAACTGCTGCAGCGGCAGCATCTCTGCAAGTCATCTCGAACGGGCGTGCCGTTCTGGGTATCGGTAGGGGAGACTCCGCGTTGGCCTATGTCGGTGCTTCACCCATGCCGATCGCACGCTTTGAGCACTACTTGGAGGTGCTGCAAACGTATCTGCGCGGCGAGATGGTCTCTATGGAGGACGCCAGTTCGATGCTCGTCGACGCGAGGGTTGGCTTTCATGACCTGGCCGTCGGGTCGGGTCCGGCAGGCAGCAGCCTGAAGTGGCTTGCCGGCTACGACGTCCCCAAGGTTCCGATCGAATCGTTCTCGACCGGGCCAAAAGCGATCGCATCGTCCGCCCGCGTCGCAGAGACGGTCGTCCTCGGGCTGGCAGCGGAAATTAACCGCGTTGCCTGGGGTGTCGATCTCGCGAGAACCGCAGCCGCCGACGCTGGCAAGGAAGTCGGAGTGGGATGTGTTGTGATTGCGATGCCGCAGGAGGACATCCGGATTGCACGAGAAATTGTCAAGCCCACGGTCGCGACCATGGCACGGTTCTCGGTGATGAACAACAAGGTGATCGGTCCGGCAACTGACGCTCAGGAACAGATCATGCTGAAGATCGCGGGGGTGTACGACATGAACCGGCACGGCGAGATGGCGCCTCAGACTCAGATGGTCACCGATGAATTCGTAGACCAGTTCGCCATCGTCGGCAGCGTCGAGAAGTGCACAGACCGACTCGGTGGACTGATGGACTTAGGACTCGACCGCATGACTTTGGTGGTTCCCTACACGCGGACTCCGGAGGTGGCGCATTCGTACGAGCTGTTGGTGAACGAAGTTCTCCCGAAGCTACGGTCTTCCTGAAACTGGCAGCGGAACCCTCTGTTCAGGATCGCTCGTGGACTCGCGCATGGTCCTGAACAGAGTGCCCCACTCCCATATGGGCGTTCAACGCGGACGTGCAGTTACCACTGCGCCTCGTAAATCGGATCGTCCGGATACAGACCGCCGAATCTCGAAGTGGCAGGGATACCGCCAAATACATCCCTGAAGTTGGCGATCTCGTTGAAAGTCTTTGCAAAGTCGAAGACTACGGTGCGACGCAGGACCTTCCACTCCCCGTTCCGCTGTTCACAGAAGTCTCGATACCGACCGCCCATCATCTCGATACGATTCGCGACTGGATGCACCATCACGTACACCACGGAAGTCTCGCGCCGGGCGGTGTTGTCGTTCAGGTCGATCAGCGTGTTGGTGATGTAATGGTGGGAGCGATGTTCGCTGGTCTTTTGACCCAGGTAGGCCCATTCGCAGAACTCGTGAGCCGATCCGTCGAAGGCGCCATGATTGTCTGTCGCTTCTGGCCAGAAGGTCGATTTCATCGTCTCGACGTCCTTTCGGTCCATGGCGCGGCAGTAGAGAGCCATGTTCTCGTACAGCTTCTGCTTGTCGAGAAGTTCGGCGACCTCCTTGCTGAAGACCTGCCGAGTCTGCGTCGGTTGGGTGCTCGTTGTGTTGTCCATAGGGACGTCCTTTCGTGGATTCGCTTCGATCGCGTGGACCGAATGGCAGATCGGCACAGCAGATGCAGGGCGTTTGCCAGGCGGGCAGGGGCGACTCCGCGGATGAGTCGTTCGCACGCGGCGACCGTTCAGAGGCGATTGCAGGGGGAGACGAGCACACCATCTCACGTCTTGCGTGTCAACCAACTATCTTTCAAGTGATTCACGCAGGAAGGCTCATTCGCCCGTAATCGTCCGGCGTGGAGCCCGAGACCCGACCCTGCGACGGGAAGAAAGTTGTGGGTTGACAAGCAAGTTAAAAAGTCAGATCGTATGTGTGACAGATAACACCGCGGACGCGCCGACGACGCGCACACCGGGGCAACGCTGCCCGGTCGGCGTCGATCCCCGAGTCTTCACCTCCCTGCCCCCTTGCCGAAGGATCACACGTGTCCAAGCTTCCCGAACTCGACGTTCAACGAATAATCGACGACGCACCCTTCTCGACTCTCCAGCGCACGTCGATAGCCATGGTGATGATCATTTCCATGTTCATCGGGTTCGACGCGCTGGTCATGGCGATCACAGCACCGTCGATCGCCGTCGACTGGGGAACCACTACGGCCGGCCTCACGCCGGCAATCGTCGCGTCCTTGGTCGGCATGATCGTCGGTAGTGCGCTGCTCGCTCCGCGAGCAGATCGATACGGTAGACGCCCTGTATTGATCTGGGGGGTAGTCCTGTTCGGCATCATGACGCTTGCCGTTGTCGCCGTGAACGATCTCCAGCAAATGATCGTGCTGCGCTTCATTGCCGGCATCGGACTCGGTGCTGTGCTGCCCAGCACCTTCGCATACGGCGCAGAGTTCGCGCCGAAACGTCGGCGTGCCACCGTCGTAACCATCGTTGGTGCAACGAGTGCCGGCGGCGGTTTTCTCGGAAGCCTCCTGGCCACCGCTATCGAACCGGCGTTCGGCTGGCGATCGGTGTTCGTTCTGGGCGGAGCGCTCCCGCTTGTCCTTGTGCCGGCGTTCTTCCGCTGGCTCCCCGAGACGATTCAGTTCCTGACGCTTGCCGGCAAGACAGGCCGGGCACGGACGATGTTGCGGTCTCTCGATCCCCAGGCGGTCAGCTCCGGGGACGGAGAGCTCTTCATGAGTGATCATCGTGACGGCGGCAAGCCGTCGGTGAAACTCCTCTTTGCCAAGCAGCTCGCCCCGGTGACCGTCTTGCTCAGTATCGTCTTCTTCAGCGCGGTGTTGTTGATCCTCTTCCTGATGTCCTGGATTCCTTCGGTGCTCACCGATGCCGGCATGTCGACCGGCCACGCTGTGGCAGCTTCGGCAGTCTGCAACCTGGGTGCGATGTTCGGCGGTATCGCGATCGGCATGGCTGCAGATCGCAGCAGGCGTCCGTGGCGCATGTTGAGTGTCTGCTTCGCCGTCGCTGCTGTCGCGATCGTGGTGACCGCGCTGTCGCTCGGATCCATTGTCATCCTGATGATCTCCGTATTCGTGGTGGGTGCGTTCGCCATCGGGACCCAGATCTGTGTCAACGCAGTGGCCGCGGCCTACTACCCGAGCTGGCTGCGGGCAACCGGTATGGGTGTCCTGTCGGGCTTCGACCGGGTTGGCTCCGTCGCAGGTCCCGCAATCGGTGGGGCGCTTCTCGCGGCTCATGTTCCGGCAAAATCGATCTTCCTGTTGGCCGTCATTCCGGCGATCATCGCCTCCATTGCCATCGCTGCGGTTGGCCTCTACACATCGCGCCGTCGCACGCTAGAGTTGGTCGTGGAGCAGGCACCGCAACTGTCGGGCGTCGCCGACGGGGCCGCCGGGTAGGTCCACTACCGAGCTTTTCGTCCCTCTTCACCCAACACCGAGTCGCAGAAGCACTCCGGTACGACATCACTGGAGGATTGCTGGTTCGATGCGAGGCTCGGTCGTCGGACACGCTATACCCGCAGAGCTCGACCTGAAAGGACTCGTTGTGCGAGCTGTAGTAACAAGAAAGACCGGCCAGGCGTTCACGGTTTCGGACGTGAGCATCGCGGAGCCGGTAGGACATGAAATACTGGTCGAGGTGCGTGCGTCCGGGCTCTGTCACAGCGACATCTCCGTTGCACAAACGGGGATGGGCGGTGATTGGCCCATGGTGCTGGGGCATGAGATAGCTGGTGTCGTCGTGGCAGTCGGACCGTCCGCCTCGCGAATCAAACTCGGCGATCACGTCGTCGCGGCCGCCCTCCGGCCGTGCGGTCGGTGCCGCGCGTGTCTCAAGGGGGCCGTGTGGGCGTGCTCGGAGTCCGACGCGCTGGACAGAGACCCCGAAGAGAAACCCCGCCTCGAGGACGAGCATGGTGCCATCGGCCAGATGCAAGGTTTGGGCGGCTTCGCCGAAAAGGTCCTTGTGCACGAAAATCAGCTGGTGAGTATCGATCCGGCGATGCCTTTCGAGCAGGCGTCGATAATCGGGTGCGCCGTAGCCACCGGTGGCGGCGTCGTGCTCAACGTCGCCAAGGTGCAACCGGGCGAATCGATTGCGGTTTTCGGTTGCGGTGGCGTCGGTCTCAACACCATTCAGGTGGCTGCGCTGGCGGGAGCTACACGGATCATCGGTGTAGACATTCAACCTGACAAACTGGAGCTTGCGAGGACGTTCGGTGCTACGGACGTCATCGATTCGACGACGGCCGACGTAGTCGAGGCCATTCAGCAGCTGACCGAATCGGGAGGCGTAGATCATGCCTTCGTCATGGTGGGTGTACCGCAAGTGACCCAAACTGCACTTCAGATCCTCGGCCAGTCCGGCACGGTCTACCTGGTCGGCGGCATGTCTCCCGGAGCCGAAGTGACGCTGCATCCGTCTCCCGGTGACAGCTTGCTGCTTCCCTTCCAGCAAGGCATCAGAGGTACCTGGCTGGGCTCGTCGAACTTCTACCACGACATTCCTATGTACGTCGATCTTTACTTGCAGGGACGGCTCAACCTCGATGACCTTGTCTCGCAGACCATCTCCCTCGACGAAATTGACAAGGCTTACGAGGAACTCGAGCGGGGCGGAATCGCGCGTAGTGTGATCACATTCCCGGCCTCGTCCTGACCTCAATGGTGCGCGGACCGCGTGTCGGCCTGGGTATCGCGGAAGGACCTCCAGACCGGCGACATTCGCCGCTCGGATCGACCCTGCCGCGAGCCCACGGTCGGTGCGGCCACTTCAGATCGAGCTGTTGCCACGACGGCCGTTCGTGGCGAGTACAGCCGGCCGCAGTCCGTCCCGATCGGTGAGCGCAGCTGGGCACCCGGATGCAGACGTTCCTATCTGATGGTCAGCCGCACCCTCGACGGTCGGCCGGACAGATCGAGAAGATCTGTGATCTCGGTGGCCCAGGTGCCATTGCTGACCTGGCCGTCGCCGACGTAGGCCGCGGTCGACGCCTGGCCCGGGTCAGGTCGATCGCCTCGCGAGGGTGTCGATCCACCCACCCCCCGGATACCAGAGTCTGCCTTTGGTTAGGTAGTCGAGCAGAGCTTGGCGGTGGCAGGTGCCGTCGATACGCTCGACGATTTCCTTCTCGACCCGATACGAGGGACCGGACGGCAGAGGGATGAGCGCATCGGCAATGACGGTGACGTGATCGGCGGCGGTCTTCGAGCCGACGTTGCCAGGTGCAGCAGCCTCGAGACGCGTTCGCTGGTACGACCTGTCCGTGGTCGCCGCATGCGCACAGTGGGTGACATCCGTAGCCGAGTTCGAATCTTCGAGCGGTGGACTCCGTGTCGGGGTGGTGGTCAAGACGGCGTTGATGTCGAGGATCAACGGGTGTTGCTCGTCGATGGCGTATTCGGACGCGTCTGCCTCGGCGACGCTCCATGCGCGGGCCCGGCCGATCGCGGACAACGCCTGCTCGGTGGGGTACGGCGAGCGTGGTAACCAGGCGGGAGACGGTCGGGTCCCAGGCGACCTGTCCGAGGAGTTCTTCGGTGGGGGGAGTTTGTTGATCTCGGCGAGGCAGTCCCCGCTGATCGCGCGAGTGGCCGCCGGGTCGAGAAGGTTCTTGCCGGATCGTGGCGGGTCGGCGATTTCGGGTATGTGGCGGGTCCTGTGGACAACACTGCGGCCCGCCGGGTGTTCTCGCGCGGTGTGAGCAGCAGAATGGTGTCGACGTGCGACAGATCCCGGCTCCGCTGCCGTGAGAGCGCAAGCCTCATCCCTGTCGCCCGGTAGCGGGCGAATGCCGGTGCAGATGCTGACCGCCGCGTTGTCGGGCGGCAAGACCCGGTCCGATGCCATCATCGTTGCGCTGATCGCAAAAGTCTCCCGGCCGTCGGAGATCGTGACTCCGACGGCCAGGAGGCTTGGCGGATTCCTACTTCTTGAAATGGACGATTTCGTCGGTCTTGCCGGTGCGAGTCTTGTTCACCCACTCGGGATCAGCGAGTAGCGGGCGACCGAGTGCAAGGAGGTCGAACTCGTTGCGTTCAAATTTTTCCACCACCAAGCGCAGCTTTTCGTCTCGGCCCTGTTCGTCGGCGGGGTCATCCCCGACGAATGGATGGTCTACTGCTACCGACCCCACCATGATCGCTGGCAGACCCGTGAGCTTCTTGGCCCAACCGGACAGTCCCAGGTGCTGGTCGGAACTTGCCGACGGGAAAGCGGGTAACCAGTGCCGACGTGTCGACAGGTGGAACATGTCGACGCCGGCATCAGCAAGCGGGCACAGTATCTGTTCGAGTTCCGCGGGAGTCGACGCCACCGCTGCGTCGTACTGTCCCACTTTCCATTGCGAGAATCGATAAATGATCGGGAAGTCGGGACCAAGTGCTTCACGCACGGCAGAAACTGTTTCCACGGGGAACCTGACGCGGTTCCGGAGCGTGGCACCGTATTTGTCGTCGCGTCGATTCGTTCGTTCCCATATGAAGGTATCGAGGATCATTCCGTGTCCACCGTGGATTTCGATTCCGTCGAATCCGAGGTCCGACGCCAGCTTCGCTGACTCGACGTACGCGTCTTTGATCGCGTCCATTTCGGCGAGGGTGAGGGCTCGTCCGATGGGCTCACCGTTGACTCCGATACCGGAGGGGCCGACGGTGGGAACATCCGGTTCGAACTCCGGTTTGTCACCGCGCATGACACCCATATGCATCAGTTGACTGACGATCGCGGTATCTTCACCATGAACAGCTTCCACGACCGAACGCCACCCCGCTGCGCTGTCCTTGCCGTACATGTGCGGCATACTCGCGCTGCTGCCGGCGGCGGGGGCTCTCACCAGTGTTCCTTCGGTGATGATCATTCCGACCCCACCGGCTGCCCGTTTACGGTAATACTCCACATTGTCGACAGTCGGAATGCCCCCCGGGGAGTTTTCTCTCGTCATGGGAGCCATCACGAAGCGATTGCGCAGCTTCAGCGATGACACCGAGAAGTCGTTGTACAGAGGCTCCAGTGCGGGGCTGTGTACCAGGTGGGTGTTCTGCTCGCCCATGGGGTTCTCGAATCCATTCTTGTCGTTGAACTTCGATACATGTGGGATCGCCTGCAACTCCAGGAGACCGCTCGAATTCTAGTTTGTCAGTTGATACACCTGGAGACGCGACGTCCGGACTAGATTACCTTCATCGAATTCGCGCGATCATCCGCAGAGTTCGTCGTCGTCAGGCGCCAAATTATATATTCGCCGACCGAGAGAAAGAATATCTTCGTCGGTGTATCGATCTCGCGCTGCGAATACCCTCTCGGCAAGCAGATCGCGCTTCTTCGTTGCTGTTGTTCGGTTCGCTCTCTGCAATGCGAGTTCGACGTCTTTGGCGGATAGGTCGGTGCAGTAGGCGGGATTACCAGGCTCCTGTCGCCACGACTCGTCGAGTGAGCCGGCGTCGATCGCATCGAAACCGGTTGCCTCCACCAGTTCCATGGCGGTTTCCCTACTTGTGACGTCGTCGCCCGACACTGGTAAGGCAATTCGGGCGACTGCCCCTTTCGGTAGACCCTTGGTAGTGAGACTGCCTGCAAGGATGCTGTTCCACGCTTTGACTACCGGATGGCCGAGTTGCGTGCTGACCCAGTGGCTTTCAGTCTCGCTATCAGCGAGCCCCTCAGGGTTGCCATCGCGGAAGGGGAAATAGTTGGAGGTATCGATCACCACCACAGAATCGTCGATTTCGGTGAAGTGGTTCTTCAGGCGCGGTATGGCGTTGAAGGGGATGGAAACGATGACAACTTGCGATCGACGAACGACCTCACCCGCGGCTGCGGCCACTGCCCCGGCCGCAGCCGCGGTCTCTTCGGTCGTCTCCGGCCCGCGCGAATTCGCGATGAGGACCTTGTGACCGGTGGCGCTCAGTTTGCGTGCCAGAGTCGCCCCGATTTTGCCGGCTCCTACAATGCCGATCTGCATGCTGCTCCATTCTCAGTATTGTGGACGCACGCCTGAAATATGTAGCGCCCGTTAGGCTCGGTGATCGGTGCTCTGTCTCTGCGGGTGGTTCGCGGATGCGGGGCACGGGTTGCTTTTCCGGGCGCTGGGCCTGGAAGGACTCAGTCCCGTTCGGGAGTGGACCGCCGCTCACACGTCCTTGTGCTCATTTGGCCGGCGGTAGGTTTACCTGCTTCGTCTCGAGGAACTCGTGGATGCCTTCGATGCCGCCCTCGCGGCCGACTCCGGACATTTTGTACCCCCCGAAGGGTGCTGTGATGTTGGGACCGAACGAGTTGATCGCTACGGCACCGCTCTCCAGTCGGGGTGCGAGTGCGAGCGCCTTGTCGGTGTCGAGCGTGAATATGCCGTTGCTGAGCCCGAATTCGGTGTCGTTGACGGCGGCGATACCGGCCTCGAGATCGTCGTACGCTTCGACCGTGATGACCGGCCCAAATACCTCTTCACGGTTGATCTGCATGTCGGGGGTCGTTCCGGTCAACAGGGTCGGTTCGTACCAATAGCCTCGCTCGAACCTGGTGCCGGACGGTCTCTTGCCGCCGGTCAGGACGGTCGCGCCGTCATTCTTCGCGGTCGTGACGAACTCTTCGACTCGATCCCGTTGTGCGCGAGAGACAAGAGGGCCGACTCCGGTGCTTGGATCCGTTGGATCGCCGACGACCAAGTTGCGGAATGCGGTCGTCAGGGCAGCCATCCACTCTTCGCGCTTGGATTCCGGGACCAGAATGCGACTTTGGGTCGTACAAACCTGCCCGGCCTGCATAGTGCATCCGTACGCCAACATTGGTGCGAACTCCGCGGGATCGGCATCCTCGAGCACGAGCGCCGCCGACTTTCCTCCGAGTTCGAGAGTTACACGAGTCATGTGCTCGATGGCTGTCGCCATCACTTTCTGGCCCGCCCCGGTGCTTCCAGTGAACGATATGTTCTTGATGCCGGGTAGGGAGATGAGGAACTGGCCCAGTTCGCGACCCCCGGGAAGGAAGGAAACCGATCCGGCCGGCAGGCCGGCTTCGGCGATCGCTTCGGCAAGGATGAAAGATACCAACGGAGTCTCCGGAGACACCTTCACCACAACGGGACATCCTGCCATCAGCGCCGGAGCGATTTTCACCGCTGCCAAGACCAACGGAGCATTCCAGGGAACGATGGCTGCAACAGGGCCGACGGCCTCCCGACTGACGTAAACCGAGCCGGTAAGCGTGTCTCGGCGCGTCGGGCCTAGGTCGAGCTGTTCGGCAAGAAGCGCTGTATCGCGGAAGATCGCCGCTGCAGTTGCCGCGGTGAAGCCGGCGAAGGAGGACACGCCGCCCTGGTCGAGCGTGTAAATTGCTTCGAAGTCCGATGCTCGACGTTCGATTGCGTCGGCGATTGTGTTGAGAGTTTTCGCCCGTTCGCTGAGCTCGGTGGCTCGCCAGTGGCCTGCTTTATGCAGCTCGACTGCAGCGGCGACAGCACGCTCCACATCGTCCTCCCGCGCCAGTGGCACGCGACCGATTGATTCTTGAGTAGCTGGATTTTCTACTTCCAACCACTCGCGATCGGTGCTCACACTCCATTCGCCCGCAATGTAGAGCGCGTCACGGAAAGTAAGGCTATTGGTAGGGTTCACTCCGACTCCTGCGGACTAGAGCTGACGTTGCCTGCCGCAGCGAAGGCACGTCGCGTTGGGGCGCGGTTGTCTCCTCGCTCACCGCTGGCATGTGAGCTCGGCGACGCTTGTAACCGGGGTCGTTGCGTGGGTTGTCTAGGTGAGACTCCGGGCGGAGCTGTTGCCCCAGTCACAATAACTACATTGTTAGATGACCAGCAATGAATGTCAAGGCGTCGGATGGTGGTCTTCGGTTCGGGACAACCGGTGCACCGCGCGTACGTGCCAGGGATTGCCGTGAGTCGAAGCGTCCGCCGAAGGTGGCGGCCCGGCTACACGGTCGGCTTTGGGGTCCCACCCCGGGCCTCGTAACCGTCGTAGCAGGTCGTCACCCAGTTTCTGCGAATCACCACGCACACGATGCCCGACCTACGTGAGCACGGGATCCCCGAGGATGTGTCCGACACGATCGCCCGCGCGATGTCCCGCAAGCTCGGTCAGTGCGCGGCGACTGCCGCGGAATTCGGCGAACAGCTGCGAGCCCTGCAACGCGGACACGGCGTTCCGGTCGACGACATGGTGCTTCGTGCGGAACCTGGAGGGCAGAGGAGCGGGGAGCTGACGTCGCGTGGTGGGCGATTGTCGCCGCCGTCGTCCCCACTGGGTGCGGCGAGCAGTCTTCCCTGGACCTGACCAGCTTCGTCGGCCGCCACCACGAGCTCACCGAGGCGAGGGACATGCTGGCCACGTCGCGGCTGGTGACCTTGACCGGGACCGGCGGTGTAGGCAAGACGCGGCTGGCGGTGCGGGTCGCGGAGGCGGTGCAGCGCGACTACGCCGACGGGGTGCGTCTGGTCGAGCTCGGTGAGTTGCGCGACGAGGCGTCACTGGTCGACGCGGTCATTGCCGCAATGGGAGTGCGGGATCATGCGGCGAGGCCGGCACGTGAGGTGCTGACCGGGTTTCTCGCCCCGCGGCAGGTGCTGGTGGTCCTCGACAACTGCGAGCACGTGGTGGATGCGGCCGTCGCCTACGCCCTCCACGAGGAACCGCCGGCCACCTCCCTGCGCGACACCGATGTGCCGGCGTGCCTGACCAAGAGGGAACGCCAGGTCGCCGACCTCATCGGTGAGGGCCTGACCAACCAGGCCATCGCCCGTGGTTTGGTGATTTCACCTCGCACGGTACGAAGCCATGTGGAGCACATCCTGGCCAAACTCGGATTCACGTCCCGGGCGCAGGTCGCGACCTGGGTCGTGGAGCGGGCGCACACCTAGAAGGCAAGAATTGACCACCTTCACGCTGTGTCCGGCTGCCCTCAACGTGCGACTGAGCGGCGTACCGAGACTGTCGGCGCCGACGAGGCCGATTTTCGCTCCAGGCCCTCTGTCTGCGACGGTAACTCATTCATACGACGGGATTCTGATGATGATCAAGGGCCTGCATGGACAGAGCGCTGAACAAGGATTCGAGGCATTCAGCCGAGGAGAGCCCGGCGACCTCCCTGACGATGCGGTCAGCAGCATCCGTACCCATCACGGGGTCAACGAGCGAGTGGAACTTGGTCACGAGGGTGTCCCAGCGCCGCGCAAAGTGACTCGCGGGCGTAGGCCGATTGACGTCTACTTCCGCGACGTGCTCGGATCCATCGTCCAGAGTTACCCGCACGATGGAGGAGCGACTATCGCTGTCGGTGCGAGCGTCGACCTGCACCCGGTTGCGAAGAGCAACGGCCTGCGGGTCCATCAGCGACGCCGGCGAGAAGGCACGTTCGCTCAGGTCGCCCGTCGCGAATGCCATGGCCGTGGTGAACCGCAGGCTGAACTTTCCCTCGAGCGGCGTGGAGGGCTCGGCAATATTGCACACCTGAAGGTGCCCCGCGGGGACGAGTACGTTGACCGATTCGATGTGCTCTGGCTCCACCCCGGACTCGCGTAGAGACAGCGCGCCCTCGATTGCTGAGTGCGTCAAGTAGCACGCGGCGTGATACTTGAACAGGACCTCGGTGATGGCGAGTTCGGTCCAGGTCCAAACCTTCGAGGTGCCGTCGGCATCGGACTGTGTGTCGCGGAAGCCTTGGGTCGTGCCCAGGACGTCGGTGTGTGCAGTGACTCCGCGCGCAGCCAAAGTGGCAGCCCTCAGACCATTTTCGGCAGCTGCACCGACCTGTAGCGGCTTCGTCATTGTCCCGAACATCGACTTGAGGCCGGCCGCGCGTGACCCGGCGATGCCGAACGCGTGCGCCCACTGAGCTTCGTCGAGCCGTAGCGCGTGTGCGACGGCTGCCGCCGCGCCGAAGGTGCCGACTGTAGCCGTCGCGTGGAAGCCGCGTGCATAGTGCGACGGCTTCATCAGCTGGCCGATCAAGGCTTCGGTCTCGAAACCGGCTACGAACGCCGCGATGAAGTCTTTTCCCTTGATCGGAGTGCCCTCGGTGGCGGCCATGAGTGCCGGAAGCAGGGGAGCCGAGGGGTGGCCGTCCATCCGTGAAACGACATCATCGAAGTCGATGGCATGTGCTGCGGTGCCGTTGACCAACGCCGCCTGGGGGCGGGAGACCTGTTCGCCGGTGCCCCACAGCGAGGCGTGCGAGTTTCCGCCCTCGGCGAGCACATCGGTTCGCACGTGCGTGGTCACCGGTTCGTGGACGCCTGCGATCGCAACTCCGAGCGTGTCGAGTATGCAGTGCTTGGCACCGGTAACGACGTTCTGGGGGAGATTATCGAGGTGCCGGACCCGGGAAATGACCTCGCTGGTGAGCGTCTGCCGGGTCGATCCGATCGTAGCGGGCTGGTCGCTGCCGGGTCCGCTCATCATAAGCCTCTTGCCATCGTGGAGATCTTCTCTGTGCTCGGCTGATGGAATTTCAGCATCAACGTGTCACTCGTGAACTGCGCCGGCGGATGAGCGTCGACCGTTCGCCCTCGAAAACGATACGGCCGTCCTGCTTGCGGCCCCAATGCCGGAAGACCACGGTCCCGGGTGATACCTCGTCGTCACCGGGCGTGACCGAGACGACCTCGGTAAAAGCCTCGATGGTGTCGCCGTGGTGTACGGGTGCGCGAAAGCGTAACCGCGACCATCCGAGCTCGGCGGAGGCGTGCTCGGCGGTGTCCTGTGAAGCCAGGCCGTAGACCAGCGATGCGGTGGCAAGACCGAACACGAGGCGCTCGTCGCCCAGAGGAGAGCCTTTCAAGAAGTGGTCGTTGAAATGCGCCTGGGCTGTATTCATCACCTGCTTTGCCGGCCCACTGCCTTCGACCTCGCCTACGGTGGCTGCTCGCGAGTGTCGCATCTTCTGCCCAGGGTGGAAATCTTCGAACCAACCCCACGATCCGAGTAGCACGTCGTGGTTGTCATGGTGATCAGCCATCGGCGCTGTTCCCCTTTGCATTCGGTGAATCCGAGACAGAATCGTGGACCGTGGACCACTCGACGAGGACGGTGTCCGCGTCATCTTCGCCAAGTTTGGGGCCGCGTCCACGGACCCGGGCCGGGGTGGAGCTGAATTTGATCGGTGAGCCGGCGATGGTCACCGGTGCATCGGACCCGGGTTGTTCAACCTCGACAAGCATGTCGCGCAGACGGACGTGTTCGTCGTTGAAGATGTCGGCGGCGTCGTTCACAGGTCCGATCGGCACGCGGCCACCGAGTGAGTCGACAACGGCCGCCGTTGTTTGGTTGGCAAGCCAGGCGCCGAGTATTTTGCGAACCTCGACGATATTGGCCAGGCGTGCAGCGTTGTTGACGAATCGTGGGTCGTCGCTGAGGTCGGGGCGGTTCATGGTCTCGGCCAGAATGCGCCAGTGGTGGTCGCTCGGTGCAGCAACGGCGATCCACCCGTCGAGCGTTTGCATGATGTCGAACGGTGCCAGCAACGGATGACCGTTACCCATGGGGCGCGGGACAATTCCGAGGTACGAGTGCTGATACACGATGCGTTCGCACAGGGCGAGCACCGCGTCATACATTGCGACGTCGACGAATTGGCCCTCGCCGGTGTGTTCGGCGTGCCGAACGGCGGCGACCACACCCAAGGCGAGCAGTGTGCCGGGGAAGATGTCGCCGATGCCGGGTCCCGACTTCAGTGGGGTGCCGTCGAGCGGGCCGGTGATCCCGGCGAAACCGCCCATGGCCTGGGCGACGATGTCGAAAGCAGGCCACGTTTCGTAGGGGCTTTTGCCGGATCGGGCGTCGCCGAAGCCGCGAAGGGCGGCGTAGACCAGCCGGGGGTTTTCCTCGGCGAGGGATTCGTAGCCCAGACCCATGCGTTCCATGACGCCGGCGGAGAAGTTTTCCACGACGACGTCGGCCACGCGGACCAGTTCGCGGAATTTGGTGGATCCTTCGTTGCTTTTCAGATCCAGGACGATGCTGCGTTTGCCGCGGTTGACAGATTGGAAGTATCCGCCGAGTGCTTGGTCGGGGTCGTCACCGACGCGGTAGGGTCCGATGCTTCGGGTCCTGTCGCCGTTAGCAGGTTCTACCTTGATGACGTCGGCCCCGAGGTCGGTCAGCAGCATGGTGGTGAAGGGTCCGGCGAGCATGGCCGTGAGGTCGAGTACCTTGATACCGCTCAGGGGGCCATCGAGGGCGGTGGTTGTCATGCGACACCGCACTGGCGTGCGCGTTCCAGGACACCGTCGAAGATGCGTGCGGTGGCGGCATCGATCATCATGCCTTCGAACGCTGCGGCGCCGAGTCCGGCTTCCTCGGCCTCCTGCACTGCACGAACGGCCGCGGTGGCACGTTCGATTTCGACATCGGTCGGCGCGAATACCTTGTTCGCGATGGCGATCTGACTGGGGTGGATAGCCCACTTGCCCACGCTGCCCAGGGTTGCCGCCCAGGATGCCTCACGCTCGTAGCCGTCCGGGTTGGAGATCGCGCCGAAAGGTCCGTCGATGGCGTCGAGTCCATTGGCGCGCGCCGCGCCGATCATACGGTTGCGCGCGTAATGCCACACGTCTCCGGGGTATCCATAATTGCCTTCTGACGCGGCACCGATGTGCCCCAATCGAATTCCCTGGCTGGCCGAGAGGTCGCCGACGCCGAGGATCAATGCCTCCAGGCGTGGGGAGCAGGACGCGATGTCCTCGACGCAGGACAGGGCTTGGGTCTCTTCGATGAGCACTTCGAGTTTGATGCGGCCGACCTCGAGGTCGAGACTCGTCTCGAGTTGTGTCAGGAGATCGTCGACGAACCACACGTCGCGGGGACCGAACACCTTGGGGACGATCACGACGTCGAGATTGTGGCCTGCTTCGGACACGATCTCGATCAGGTCGCCGTGGCACCACTGGGTGCTGACGGGATTGATGCGGCACGCGCGGGTCTTGACCCCCCAGTCGAGGTTGTTCAGGCCCTCGATGATGTTGCGTCGGGCAGCGACCTTCTGTGACGCGACGACGGAGTCTTCGAGGTCGAGGAAGACCAGGTCCGCTTCGCTGGCTGCAGCTTTGGCGATCATCTTGGGGCTGTGACCCGGGGTCGAGAGCTCGCTACGTCGGAGTCGGTTGGTGGGCATGATTTTCCTTACGTAGTGCGTTGGCGATCGCGTGCGGCGACCAGATTGGTTCGGACGAATTCGACGACTGTTTCGCTGTGCTGGTTGGTTGCAGTGGTGTGCCAGGTGACGATGCCGACGCCGGGTTTGCTGGCCGAGGGACGCATCTCCAGGACTCGTGAGGTGGCCACGATGGTGTCGCCTGGGTAGGCCGGACGCACGAAGACGCAGTCGTCGATGCCGAGGAAGGGGCCACCACTTTCGCTCAGGTCTTCGACGGATAGCCCCACGGCGGTGCACAGCACCAGCATGGGGTTGAGCACGGTGTCCGGGTGGCCCTGCGAGCGAGCGTATTCGACGTTCAGATGCAGCGGCAGCCAGGCGCAGGTCGCGGTGGAAAATGACACATTGTCAGCTTCCGTCAGTGTCCGGCCCCAGTGGTGGGTCATCGTTTGGCCGAGCTCGAAGTCCTCGTATTTGTTGCCTTTCGGGACGAGAGGGAAGGAGTCGAGGTCGGGTTCACCGACCTCGCGCACGCCCTGTGATGTTCGTGGTCCGGCAGAGGCATCAGGTGCAGCTTCGTGCGGAGCTGGGGCCCGGACGGGGTTCGAGTTCATGTGTTACATGATGACGGCAATTCAAAGTTTGTCAACGAACAAGTTTTTTGCCAGTGGCGAAGGTGCAGCTCAAGTGGATTTTCTGGGCGTGTTAGCGGAGGGTTCCAGGCCTGCGGCTGCGTTCGGGGGCCAAATAATAGTTGGTTGATCACTTATTATACTGCTATGGTCCAGATCACCTTGGCGTAATGACGAGCGCCGCGAGGGGTGGATTGCGGGAGCGGCAACGGTCCTGCCAGAGAGGAGCTCCACGTCGTGAAACTGAATGCCTGTGTAGTGGGCTTGGGCACGAGTGACGTTATCGGCGCCCCAGGGCGCAGTCCCCTGCGGCTGCAATTCGAGTCGTTCCGCGCCGCTTTGCGTGATGCCAACCTGGACAAGAGCGACGTCAACGGGATGGTGACTGCATGGGGCGCCCCGAGGGGGGTGGACTATGACGAGTTCGCCGTCGCGGCCGGCCTCGATCTGAAATGGGTCACCCAACTGTGGACCCACGGTCGCTGGACAGCGACAACCGTGCAGCAGGCAGCCATGGCGGTCACTATGGGTCTGGCCGACATCGTCGCGGTCATCAACAGCTCCGTATCCGCCACGGGGTACGCCCGCGAGCTGGCTCCCATGAGCTCTCCACTCGGCGGAATGGACGAGGCGTTGCGCGACGGGGGAGGCCCCTATGCAAACTGGACTCTGCACGGTTCGCCGGGCGCCGGAGCCGGAGCCGCGCTTGCTACGCAGCAATATATGGACCGCTATGGTGCCACCGCAGAAGATCTTGCCGTGATCCCGGTGACCCTGCGTCAGTTCGCCCACCAGAATCCGATGGCGGTGCTGCGCGACGAGAAGCTCACCGTCGAGCAATACCTGGATCAGCCCGAGTTGCTCGGACCCCTTCGGGAAGCAGACATCTGCCAGATGGTGGACAGCTCGACCTGCCTGCTCGTGACGACCGAAGAACGCGCTGCCGACCTGGGCAGGCCGATCGTACGCATCGCAGGGATGCAGGGTATCCCGTCCACCCGTGACAGCTATACCTTCTTCTCTCGTCCGGGAATGGGAGCGGGAGTGAGCCCGAGCTACGACTACGTGGCTCCGAAGACGTTCCCCGTTCTCGACATGGCCGGCATCACCCGGGATGACCTGGACGGCTTCTATACCTACGACCCCTTCTCGCATCAGATCTGGATGGCGCTGGAGCGGTGGGGGTTTTGCGCTGCCGGCGAAGCCGCCGCCTACTGCCGCGAGAAGGGCATCGGCCTGGACTCCCCCCTTCCGATGAACACCTCTGGCGGAAGCCTGGCCGAAGGTCACCTGTACGGCTACGGGCACATGCTCGAAATGGTCCGGCAGCTGCGGGGAGAAGCAGGGACACGTCAGATCGCGGGCGCGAAATCGTTGCAGTGGGGCACCCCATGGGGTGACTCCCTGGTCTTTACGAACGAGAAGGTGAATTGACATGACACCGAACGACAGGGGCGATTCTGCGGTCAGGTTGCAGAGAATCGACGCTGCACCGGGCCCGGGACAGCACGTGCACCCGGACGTCGCCGGCTTCTGGGAGTCGCTGAATGACGGATATCTGTCACTGCAACGGTGTGGTAACTGCCAGACCATCCGGTTTCCCCTCTCGACCAACTGCCCACACTGTCTGAGCGACGAGTACAAGTGGGAACCCATCGACCCGCACGGCACGGTGAACGTTGCAATCCGTGTTCACGAGGCCGTGACGAATCTTCCTGCCAGTGGTGCCAGTCTGCCCAAACCTTGGTACAGCATGGCGCCCTATCTGACAGGTGCAGTCGACATGGACGCCGGGGTCCGACTTCCCGGCCGGATCCTGTGCACCTGCAATCAAGGATCGACGCCGGGCACACCGGTGCGAGCGATATTGCTCGACACCATGGACGGGGCCACGGTCTACGGATTTGCGCACGGTTGTATTGAAAGCGACAAGGAGATTTGATGAGTGTCAACGAGATGTCGACGTCGGCATCACAGGGATTCTCGATCGGCATCGACGTTGGCGGGACGTTCACGGACCTCGCCTGCGGCGACGGTGTGTCGTTGTGGCGCGCCAAATCCCCGACGGACCCGCAGAATTTCGGTCGTGGAGTGCTGGGCGCGTGCCGACTCGTGGCCGAGCAGATCGGCATGGATCTGGGCACCTTCCTCAACAAGGTCGATCGGTTCGGGTTGGGAACCACGGCGGTGACCAATGCGCTCGTGGAGAAGCAGGGCGTCAAGGCCGGGCTTCTCACCACCGCGGGATTCGAGGACACCATCGCCATGGCACGGTCCCGCCGTGTCTCGAGTGAGGGTTACCTGATCCCGCCGTGGAGCCCCATCGAACGTTCGGGTGTCGTCGGCATTCGGGAGCGCGTGGATCGCAACGGAAAGGTGCTGCAGCACGTCGATCTCGACGAGGTTCGTGCAGCCGTCGACGAGCTCATCGAAAAGCATCGGATCGAAGCGCTCGCGGTGTCGTTCCTGTGGTCGTTCAAGAACTCGGAGAACGAGGCCTCGGTGGTCGAGTTCCTGCGTGAGGAATTTCCCGGCATCCCGGTCTTCAGCGGCGTCGAACTGCACCCGAGTATCCGTGAGTACGAGCGAACTCTGGTCGCTGCGGTCAACGCTGTCATGTGCAAGGCTCTCGACGGAATCGAGGCGCTCGCCCAGGAACTGGCCGACAGTGGTCTGCGTGTTCCGCTCCTTCTGTTGCAGACCAGTGGTGGGACCGTCACTCTCGCCGAGGCACGCCGCTCCCCCGTCATCCTGGTTGCCTCCGGACCTGCGGCCGGGGTCATGGCAGCGGCGGAAGTATGTGCCGACGAAGGCATCACCGACGCCATCTGCGGCGATATGGGGGGAACGAGCTTCGACCTTGCGGTCATCGCCGGGGCGCTTCCGCAGCGTTCCGAGCGCGGAGAGCTGCACGGGATGATTCTTGCTCAACCCAGAATCGACACCTTGTCGATCGGCTCGGGGGGAGGGTCCATTGCGTGGGTCGACGGACGCGGATTGCTGCGGGTCGGACCACGCTCTGCGCGGGCATGGCCGGGGCCGGCCTGCTACGGCAACGGTGGACAGGACGCCACCATCACAGACGCACTCGTGGTGCTCGGGTACATCGATCCGAGCAGCTTCGTCGGTGGCACGATGACCCTCGATCGCGACGCTGCCCTGAAAGTATGTGGGGCACTCGGTGAATCTCTCGGTCTGTCTGCAGAGGCGACGGCGTGGGGCATCCGTGAGATCGCGCTCGCGGAGATGACCAAGGCGACTCGTCTGCATGCGGGTGCAAGTGGTCTCGACCCGCGTACCCTCACGCTCATCTCCTACGGCGGCAGCGGGGGACTCTTCACGGCCAGCATCGCCGCGGCAACGAACATTCCTCGGGTGATCGTGCCTCCGGCGGCCTCGGTCCTCTCGGCATTCGGCGCTGCGTCCGCTGATGTGCGACGGCAACGGATCAAGTCGGCGGACGTGCTGCTCGACCGGGCGGATGCGGAGGAGATCGGCGCCGAACTCGACAAACTCGGCCGTGCTGTCGCCAAGGATGTCGGTGACGATGGTGTCCCCGAGCAGGATTGCGTCGTGACCTACGACGTCGGCATTCGCTTCTTCCGGCAGACCTCCGAAGTATCGGTTCCGCTCGAAACCCCAGTGTTCGACCGGGACGCCGTCCGCGCGGCATTCCTCGAGAAGTACGCCGCGCGTTACGGAGCCGGTGCAATCGGCAGGAACGCCCAACTGGAGGTGACGTTCCTGCGGGCCGTCGCTACCGGACGACTGCCGCGAGCAACATTCCCGGTGGACGGTACGAAGCGAACCGGTGGATCCGTGGAGCCGACTTCCTACCGCACGGTCTTCCTCGACCGTGACGGCAGTGAGCAGGTTCCCTGCTACCGAACCCCGGACCTGATCCCCGGAGACCGCATCGACGGGCCGGCCCTTGCCGACGATGTCGACACCACTGTCTTCGTACCTCGCGGCGCCACTCTCGTGGTCGGTGAGCGACGCTCTCTTCGATTGGACGTGAATTCCGATGCAGCTTGACAACATTGCGGTTGAGGTCCTGCGCCACCAGCTCGAGGCGTTCTGCGGCGAAGGCGCCGCGACGATCAAACGCACCGCAGTGAGCCCACTGGTGGTCGAAGGGGGTGACTATTCGTGTACCCTGCTCGACGCCCGCGGACGGCTGGTGACCGGTGGTGGCCACATCGCGTACCACTTCTATGCGGCCACCAACGCCATCGCCGGTGTGTTCACCGAACACGGCGACAATATCCAGGACGGGGATGTCTTCCTGGCCAACGACCCTCACCGTGGCGGCGGACTCCACGCCCAGGACGTGTTCATCATGAAGCCGGTGTTCGCAGAAGAGCGACTGGTTGCCTGGATGGCGAACTCGTCGCACCTGGTGGACGTCGGCGGCATGGTTCCCGGCTCGTTCGCGCCGAACGCCACCGATTGCTTCCAGGAAGCCATTCGGCTTCCCGCGGTCAAGGTCACCGCAGCGGGCGTGGAACAACGAGACACCTGGAACATCCTTCTCAACAATGTCCGCATGCCCCATCTCGTGGAGATGGACATTCGGGGACTGATGGCCGGCGTCGATGTGGGAGCCGCGAAGGTGAAGGAGTTGGCCGAGCGTATCGGTGCCGACGCCCTCCAGAACGGCTTCGACGAGCTCAACCGCCGTACCGAAGAGGCCGTACGACGGGAGATCGCGCTCATCGAAGACGGCGTCTACCGGTCGACCAGTTGGACGGAGTGGAACGAGGAGAAGTTCCGTATCCCCTGCACCACCACTGTCGACGGTGAGTCCATCCGATTCGATTTCACCGGCACAGCGCCTCAGACCACACACTTCTTCAACTCGAAGGAGTACATCATCAAGGGCAAGATCGGCGTCGAACTCCAGCGCCTGATCGGACAGGAACTTCCGCTCAACCAGGGGTACTACGACGCGATCAGCGTCCACTGCCCCGTGGGCAGCATGCTCAACTGCACCCATCCGGCGCCGGTGGGGGCCGCGCACCTCGCGGCGTCGCACGACGCCAGTGAGGCGGCGATGCGTACCTTCCATCAGGCCGTCGCCGCATCACCGGACAGCCCGAGCCGACCGTATTTGTCCAGTTCGCAGACGATGTCGGCGAATGCCGTCGTCACGTTCTCCGGCAAGGGACTCACGGGCGCCACCGATTCGTGGATCATGATCGACGGCACTGCCGTCGGGTCGCCGGCGGGCAACGACCGGGACGGTACCGACTTCAACTTCTATCTGGTGGGTAAGCAGGCTGCCATCCAGACCAACGATGTCGAGGTCACCGAGTCCTGGTATCCGCTGCGGTTCGAGTACCGGCGTCGCTCCTGTGATGCATCCGGTGCCGGCCGATACCGCGGCGGCCGGGGCGTGGATTTCGCATTCACTGTCGACGGTTCTCCGGACCTGACCGGGGCCAGCATCGGTGGGCACGGACTGATCCCCATGCCGGGCAGTGCCGGTGGGTCGCCCGGCCGCCCCGCCTCGATCGAACTGATCGATCCGGAGTCCGGCGCCACCCCCATCGGGACGCTCACGCAGGGATTCCACTTGCCGGAAGGACACAGCTACGCCGTCAAGGCCGCCGGCGGCGGTGGTTGGGGAGATCCCCTGGACCGTGACGTTTCCGCTGTCCTGGCGGATGTCGAGGCCGGACTGATCACCGCACGACAAGCGAGCGACGTCTACGGCGTCGATGTCTCGGACGGCACCACCACCCACCGTGCCGAGATCCTCCGACAGCGCCTGGCCGCAGCCCTCCCTCCCGTGACCGCGCCGTCCCAACGATGTGTCGACGGGCTCGAGGCGTATCCGGCCCTGCCGATCGCGCCGGGCGTCGAGCAGCGTGGCGGTTTCGCTGTCAGCATTCGGTCGGGTGCGATCCTCGCCCAGGCTCCGACGCACTGGAGCGATGGATGTCCGGTCCTGGTGGAGACGGTGAACGAAGGCGTCGAGACACGGAAGTACCTCGATCCCGAGACCGGGCACATCCTCCACACCGAGGTCGCGACGACCGAGGAGCCGAGGAGCTTCGAATCCAGCCCGGCGCGCTGGCTCGAGTGGGCCGACGGACAGGAGAGCTGAGATGGACAAGAGGGTCATCGTCGTCGGTGGCGCCAGTGGGGTGGGCGCGGCATGCGTGCGCTCCCTGGCACAGGCCGGCGCGTCGGTGGTCTCACTCGACCGAGCGGAGGAGATGGGCCGTGAGGTAGCCGAGCGGGCCGGCCAGCGCTTCCTGCTGTGCGACGTCACCGACCGCGACCAGGTCTTCGGTGCCGTCGAGCAGGCGGCCACCGATCTGGGCGGCCTCGATGCGTTGGTGCACGTGGCAGGAATTCTGGTGCAGGGCCCGGCCGAGGACGTCACGGACGACGACTGGGCGCGCGCTATGGACGTCAACGGGCGTGGCCCGATGCTGACGAACCAGGCGGCCCTGCCGTATCTCAAGCAGGGGGAGCGAAGCAGCATCACGAATTTCGCCTCGTCGGCGGCCTTGACCGCCTATCCGAACGGTGCGGTCTACGCGGCGTCGAAGGGCGCGGTGACGGCATGGACCCGAACCATCGCGGTCGAGTGGGCCAAGTTCGGCGTCCGTGCGAACGTGGTTCACCCGTCCGCCTCGACGTCGATGCTCGAGCAGCATCTCAGCAAGATGACGGATGAAGAGAAGGCTGCGTACGCCGAGATGATGCGACAGAAGGTGCCGCTGGGTGGAGAGTTCGGAGACCCGGATCGCGACATCGCACCGGTCATCACGTTCCTGGTCGGCGACGGCGCACGGTTCATGACCGGACAGAACATCGCCGTGAACGGCGGTTATTACATCTGACGGTCGAGTCGGCAGAGGCAAGGGCGGTGGCACCCGGGTGCCACCGCCCTTGTTCGTTCGAGACCGCGTGCTCGATGGGCGGGTGTGGCGCGTGCTTGCATGGAAAAGGGACCTGACCCGGTCCGTAGAACAATGTCTCGGACCGGGACAGGTCCCGATGTCGATCCGGCTCGTGCCGTTCGGCGATTCCGATCGTGCCCGTCGATCAGACGGGTACGATTTCGGCCATTTCGCTTGCAGAGTGCGTGGCCGCGAGGCTGCGCAGGGCTACCTCGGCGAAATGCTCGCTCTCGTCTCCCAGCAGCAGACGGTCGACCTTGGCCCGCCGCCAGTACAGGTGTGCGTCGTGTTCCCAGGTGAATCCGACGGCCCCGAGTACATGGATGAGCGTCTCGCATGCAGTCTGGAATGTGCCGGCGGAGTATGCCTTCGCCGCCGAAGCCGCGATCGGAAGTTGGTCCGGCGCGTTGTCGGCTGCCCAGGCGGCCCACCACACGAGGGAGCGCAGTTGATCGACGGCGACCCAATCATCCACCAGCCGATGCTTGACCGCCTGGAATCCGCCGATCCCCCGGCCGAAGGCCTTGCGCACCTTGGCATGCTCGATGCCTAGTTCGACGACGCGTTCGGCGCCGCCGAGACCCTCGGCGGCGAGAACGACGCAGGCCACCTGCTTGGCTCTTTCCCAACGGCTGCGGGCGCCCTGGTGAACGGTCTCGAACGACGTCAGTTCGACGTAGCCGAGTCCACGCGTGGCGTCGATGTGCTCACCGGGGGTCACTCGTCCTTCTCCCAGGACGAGATCCTCTCCGTGGAGGGCGAGGAAATGGGTGGCTCCGATGACATCCATGGAGGGAGCCTGACGGCTGGGGGAGCCGTCGAGAACTGCGACGGACATGGTGCCCGCGCTGATGGCGCGCAGACGTTCGGTGTCCCCTTCGAGGAGGACAGCGGCCCGCGCGGCGGAGGCGAGAGACGGGCCGGCCAGTTGACGGCCTGCCTGCTCGGCAACCAACGCAAGGTCGAGCAGCGCCGCGCCGATGCCTCCGGCTTCTTCGGGAATCGTCAGTGACGAAAATCCCAATTCTGCCAGCAACTTCCGGCCCGGTGCGATCTCGCAGCTCCCGTCGAGAAGTGCCCGTGCGCGCTCCGGTCCGGCGTGCTCGGTGAAGAACTCGCGCGAGTGTTCGGCGAAGCTTCGCTGTTCTTCGCTGATATCGAAATCCATCGTTCGTTACCTACTCTCGGCTTGCTTGCTCGGTGTGGCGGGACTGCGGTCCGGTGCGAGTCCCAGTACGCGTTCACCGAGAATGTTTCGGAGAATCTCGTCGGCGCCGCCGGCAAGGGCGATGCCCGGGGTGGAGGCCTGAGACGTAGCCCAGCGCCAGTCGCCTTCACTCGAGCGTGCCAGCACGGCTTCGTCGCCGAGCAACCGCTGGCCGAGATCGGCGGTCGCATGGGCTACACGGACGGCGGTCAGCTTCCCGGCGCTGGCTTCGGGCCCCGGCCGACCACCCTTTTCCAGGCTCGTCTGGAGTCGGTAGCCGGTGTAGCGTGCAGCCAGGGATTCCACCAGCACCCTGCCCAGTGACTGGACGGCCAGAACGCGGCGATCCTCGTCGAGGTGGGGGAGCCGTTCCGCCGCGTGTGCCACGAGGGCATCGCTCCGGATTCCGATCTCGCCGCCGCCTCCGCCCACGGCCATCCGCTCGTTCATCAGGGTGGTGAGCGCGACGCGCCATCCGTCGTCGACGTCGCCGAGACGCTCGGAGTCGTCGATCACGACGTCGTCCAGGAACACCTCGTTGAAGCTCTGGTGACCGTTCATCTGTCGTAGCGGGCGGACGGTGACCCCGGGCGCGTGCATGTCGAGGACGAACATGGTCAGCCCCCGGTGTCTGGGCGCGTCCGGGTTGGTGCGGCAGAGCAGGATGCCGTAGCGGGAATGCTGGGCGAGCGTGGTCCATACCTTCTGTCCCTGGATGTGCCAGCCGTCGTCCTGAAGCACCGCTTTCGTTCGCAGTGCTGCCAGATCGCTACCGCTTCCTGGTTCGCTGAAGAGCTGGCACCACAGATCGTCGGCCCGCAGCAGCCGGCGAATATAGCGTTGCTTCTGGTCCTCGCTGCCGTGGCGCAACACCGTGGGGCCACACATACCCAGCCCGACGTGTCCGATCGGGCCGGCGATCCGCGCGCGATGCAACTCCTCGTTGACCACGGCCTGCTGCGCGTTCGTACCGCCTCCGCCGCCGTATTCCGACGGCCATGTCAGACCGATGAGGCCGCCGTCGAACAGGACGGCCTGCGTTCGCCGAAGCGCCTCGACCCTGTCTGTGCCGGGCTCCTCGAGGTATGCGCCGTCGCCGTGGGCGAGTTCGTGGTCGTGTTCGGTGAGGAATGTGCGTACCGAAGCGCGTAAGCGGGCTTGGTCAGGGGTGTCGTCGAAGTCCATGAAGTGTCTCTCTGATGCGTAGCGCAGCCGACGAGAGCGGCTCACGCGCGGTACGGCAATCGTGACCCGAGGGGTGGGTGTCGGGCCTCGCCGGGATGTGCAGGGGAATGAATTCGGTTGACTGTAAACAGTCATAGCGCACTCGGGCGGCGAAGTGAAGAACAATCTTTGTTGGTTGACAAATTAAAACTTTCCGTCATGCTGAGTGCATGAGCAGCGGACGGTCGGCGTCGACCGAGCAGGAGGTGATCTCGTGAAGAAGTACGGCCACTGGATCGGCGGTGCCGAACGCATCCCCGAGAGCGACGAACGGATCTCGTCGACGTCACCGTGGACGGGTTCGACCGTCGCCGAGATCACGGCCGGGGACCGGTCCGACGTCGAGGCGGCCGTCGAATCGGCCACGGCGGCGTTCGAAGCCTGGAAGACCCTCAAGTCGAGTGTGCGCGGACGATTCATGGCCGCCGTCGCCGACGGTCTGCGCGCCGAGCGAGACCTGCTTGCCCAACTCGAAGGCGAGGAGGCCGGCAAGCCGGCTGCGCAAGCACTACGGGAGATCGAGGCAGCCGCCAGCTATTTCGATTTCTATGCCGGGCTGGCCAACATCCCCTCGGGCGAAGTGATCGACCTCGGCCCGGACAGGCACGGATACTCCACCTACGAGCCCTACGGCGTCATCGGCGTCATCACCCCGTGGAATGCGCCGCTCAATCAGGCCGCCCGGGCAGTGGCGCCCGCTCTGTTGGCCGGTAATGTGGCGGTGGTCAAACCCTCGGAGTTCACCTCTGCGACCACACTCGAGCTCGCGCGTATCGCAACGACGGTAGGTCTTCCGGACGGCGTGCTCAACGTCGTGACAGGTACCGGCCAGGGAGCCGGACAGCCACTGGTCGAGCATCCTGACGTGCGCAAGGTGGCCTTCACGGGTTCACTGCGGGCGGGTCGCGAGATCGGGCGTATCGCCGCAGACCGCGTACTGCCCCTGACCCTCGAACTGGGTGGCAAGTCCGCCAACATCGTCTTCGCCGACGCGAACCTGCCGGAAGCTGCGGCAGGTGCGGTGCGTGCCTTCACGGCGAACGCCGGCCAGATCTGCAGTGCGGGGACCCGACTGCTCGTGGCCGAGGAAATCCACGACGAATTCGTCACGCTGCTGCTCGAGGAAGTGAGAAAGGTACAGCCGGGGAAGTCCTACGGCCACATGACCACGCAGGACCAGTTCGAGAAGGTGCAGTCGTACTTCGAGGTCGCCCGCAAGGACGGTGCGACCCTTGCGGCCGGTGGCTCTCCGGCGGGTGACGGGTGGCTCGTCGAGCCGACCGTCTACACCGACGTAACGAACACCATGACGATTGCGCGCGAGGAAGTCTTCGGACCGGTACTCGCGGTTCTTCGGTTCGGTTCGGAGGACGAAGCCGTTGCGATCGCGAACGATTCCGACTTCGGACTCGCCGCGGGTGTCTGGACCGGTGATGTCGGGCGGGCCCACCGCGTTGCATCTCGCCTCGAAGCCGGCCAAGTCTATGTCAACGACTGGATGGCGGGTTTGGTCGAGGGTCCGTTCGGCGGCGTCAAGAACAGCGGATACGGAAGAGAGAAGGGTATGGAGGCATTGCGCCACTACACGCAGACCAGGTTCGTGGTGGTGAAGCTGTGAGCACACAGTTCCATCCCCTCGAGGCGGACTATCTCGCCCTGCAGAAGCGCGCCCGCGCCCTCGCCGACGACGCTCTCCCGCACGCCGACCGCGCCGACGAGAGTGACTCGGTCGATCCCGAGATTCTCCGGCTTCTGAAGGAGAGCGGCCTCGCGGCCGTGCAAGTGCCGGCTGCATACGGGGGACATTTCGACAACCCCGACTCACTCGCCGTGACGATCGTGCGTGAACAGCTCGCCGCGTCCTCGAGTCACCTGGATTCGCTCTTCGCGATGCAAGGTATCGGAAGTTATGCGATCTCCGTGGGCGGCTCCGACGAGATGAAGGAACGTTGGCTCCCTCGCGTTGCCGATATGGACGCCATTGCCGCTCTGGCACTGACCGAACCCGAGGTGGGATCGGACCTCAAGGCGCTGAGCACCACGATCACGGCCGACGGTGACACGCTCGTCGTCAACGGCGCCAAGAGCTTCATCACCAACGCGGGCGACGCCAGCTACTACTGCGTTCTCGGCAAGGAGGATGTCGCAGGCGGAGGAGTGGGGTACTCCCTCGTGCTGGTACCCGCGGAGACCCCGGGCGTCACGACGAGCCGACCCCATCAGATCATCGCTCCTCACGTACTGGGCGACATCGTGTTCGACAACGTCCGCGTGCCGATCTCGCACCGGCTCGGCGCTCCCGGCAAGGGTTTCGCCCTCGTGCTCGCCACGCTCGCCACGTTCCGCGTGTCGGTAGCCGGTGCAGCCATCGGTACGGCTCAGGCAGCACTCGACGATGCGCTCGGCCACACCACCACCCGTGAGCAGTTCGGCACACCGCTGGCACGTCTCGGCCCGGTACCACAGATGCTGGCGATGTCGTGGACCGAGATCGAGATGGCGCGCACCTTCACCTATCAGGTGGCTCGCGCCGCAGCTTCCGACCCGACCGGCAGTCTCCACCTGTCGTCGATGGCCAAGATCGGTGCGACGGAAGTCGCCGGCCGTGCCGTCGATCGCAGTGTCCAGGTCATGGGCCGATTCGGTCTGGTCCGCGGTTCCCGGATCGAGCGTCTCTACCGGGCGGCACGTCCGATGCGTGTCTACGAAGGTGCAACAGAGGTTCTGCTCGATTCACTGTCGAAAAAGCTCATCAAGGAGTACTCCCAGTGATCATCGATGCTCATTGCCACGTATGGCCCGACGAGATCGCCCGCAAGGTGCTCGCTGACCGTCCTGTCGGCTTGGATCCGGTCCACGACGGCACGCTCGACGGGTTGCGCCGCACGATGGATGCCGCCGGTATCGACCTGGCGATGACCCTCGCCGTTGCCAATGTCGGCAAGAACGTCTGGCGCACCAACCAGTTCATCGGCAAGGTAGACCGCTCACGCTTCATCCCGTTCGGTACCGTCCATCCCGACCTGTCCGTCGACGAAAACCTGCGAGCTCTGTGGGACAACGGCGTCGTCGGGGTCAAACTGCATCCGCTCTTCCAATCGGTCGCCTTCGCCGACGTCCGCACACGTGAAATTCTCATCGCCCTGGCGGAGAACGACATCCCGGTGATCGCGCACGTGGGTTCCGGTGGGGACGCACACCAGAACGAACGCGGCGCACCGAAGCACTTCCACGCCATGCTGGCCGAGGTCGAAGGTCTGCGTCTCGTCGCCGCCCACTACGGCGGCTACCAGGTCCTCGACGAAGCCGAGCAATGGTCGGTCGGAACGGACGTCCACCTCGAGACATCGTGGCCGCCGAGCATGGGGACGCTACCCCAGGAACGAATCCGGAACATCATCCGACGCCACGGTGCCGACCGCGTCGTCTACGGATCGGACTGGCCGATGACCGATCCCGCAACCGAGATCGCCGCCATCAAGGCACTCGGCCTCACCGCGGAGGAAGAGCGCGGAATCCTGGGCGGAAATCTTGCCCGACTTCTCCGGATCGATCCGGCGGCAACCGTATAGATCCACCGGGTTCGTCATCTCGCTCTTCTCGAGCGAGATCACTCCGTCGACCGAATTTTCAACCGGGACAGGGTTCGAGCTGCACATCCACGCCTCGATCCCACCCACGACCTTCCTGGAGCCGACCGTGACTTCAACGGACACCGATGTCGAGCAACCGTTGCTCGTTTCCGACAATGATGGCGTGCGTACCCTCACGCTCAATCGGCCTGCAGCGCGCAACGCGGTCAACTTGGATATGTCCAAGGCCATCGACGCGGCGTTGACCGAGTTCGACGACCGTCGCGATCTCACCGTTGCGGTGCTGGCAGCGAACGGTCCCACGTTCTGTGCCGGCATGGACCTCAAAGCATTCCTGCGCGGTGAGCGACCGCTGACCCCACGCCGTGGGTTCGCCGGTATCGCACAGGAACCCCCGCGAAAGCCCATCATCGCAGCGGTCGACGGTCCCGCTGTCGCGGGCGGTTTCGAGATCGTCCTCGCCTGCGACATGATCGTTGCCGCGGAGAACGCCTTCTTCGCGCTGCCCGAGGTGAAGCGTGGTCTCGTCGCTGCGGGCGGTGGATTGCTGCGGCTTCCGGGGCGTCTGCCCTACCACGTGGCGATGGAGCTGTCGCTCACCGGAAAGCAGATCTCCGCGCGGGACGCCGAGCGTCTCGGACTGGTCAACAAGGTGGTCGCGCCGGGTACGGCGGTCGCCACCGCACTCGAACTCGCCGCCGAAATCGCTGCCTGTGGCCCCCTGGCTGTCGCAGCGACGAAGCAGATTCTGCAGGACAGCCCCGGTTGGCCGGCGGAGGAGGCGTTCGAGCGGCAGGCCGAGCTGACCACACCGGTGCGGTCGTCGGCGGATGCGAAGGAAGGCGCGCTCGCCTTCACAGAGAAGCGTGCACCGGTATGGACCGGCTCGTGACCTGCGGTCGCGAATTCGAACAGGAGAGGTACACGATATGGATCTGAATCTGGCCGGCCGCGGAGTCATCGTCACCGGTGCGAGCAAGGGCCTGGGACGAGCTGCCGCACGGGCGCTCGCCGCCGAGGGTGCGAACGTTCTGGCTGTGGCGAGGACGGAAGCCAGCCTCCGCGAGCTGGCAGCGGAGGACTTTGCCGGCACCATCCACCCTCATGTGTGCGATATGCGCGATCGGGAGCAGGTCGGCGCGCTCGCTGCGGTCGCCGTGGAGACCCTCGGAAGCCTCGACGCCGTGGTGAACAACGCGGGTGTCGCCCTTGCCGCAGACTTCCTCGAGATGGACATGTCGCTGTTCGACGAGACCATGGAGGTCAACGTCGCCTCGATCGCCGTACTCTCGCAGGCTGCCGCCCGGCATTTCGTCGAGGCGGGCAAGGGCGGGCGCATCATCAACGTCGTGTCCACCTCGGGCATCCTCGGTAAGGCGACGCTGGCCGCGTATTCCGCGTCCAAAGGTGCGGCGATCCAGCTGACCAAGGCGCTCGCAGCAGAGTGGGCCCGACACGACATCCAGGTCAATGCCATTGCCCCCGGGGCGTTTTCCACCGAGGCGCAGTCGTATGTCACCGGAAACCCGGACATTCTCGCCAAGCGGGTGCGGAAGATTCCGGCGAGGCGGATGGCCGAACCGGACGAGATCGGTCCTCTGGTCTGCTACCTCTCGTCGACGGCGTCGAGATTCGTCTCCGGGGCCGTATATGTCATCGACGGAGGCGAGACGGCCAAGCAGTAACGCTGCGTACCGGGACACGGACAGCCTGCGCCACCGGGTTCCGGTGAGTGTTGCCGTCCTCAAATACTTGTTAGTTGACACGCAAGAAACCTTAGGAGCAAGAAGATGAGAGATGCGGTCATCGTCGATGCCGTCCGCACACCGATCGGCAAGCGGAACGGAGCGCTGGCAGACATCCATCCCGCCGTCATCTCCGCCACCGTGCTGCAGGCCCTGGCCGATCGCACCGGCCTCGATCCCGCCTCGGTGGACGACGTGATCTGGGGGTGTGTGAGCCAGGTATCCGAGCAGGCCAGCAACATCGGCAGAAACGCCGTCCTGACGGCCGGGTGGCCGGAGTCCGTTCCTGCGACATCGGTGAACCGCGCATGCGGGTCGAGCCAGCAGGCCGTCAGTTTCGCGGCGGCCGGTGTTATCGCAGGGCACTACGACTTCGTCGTGGCCGGCGGCGTGGAGTCGATGACGCGGGTTCCGATGGGGAGCGCGGCCCAGGGCGGCCAGCCCGCACCCGATGTCCTGCTCGAGCGCTACGGTGTCGAGGGGTTCAATCAGGGTATCGGTGCCGAAATGATCGCCGAGCGGTGGGGGATGTCTCGCACTGCGCTCGACGAGTACTCGCTGCGGTCCCACCAGCTGGCTGCCGAGGCCATCGATGCCGGCGCGTTCGACTCGCAACTGGTGTCGATCGGCGGCTTGGAATCCGACGAAGGCGTTCGTCGGGGTGGCACCCTGGAAAAGCTCGCCACCCTCCCCACCCCATTCAAGAGCGACGGGGTCGTGTCGGCAGGAAATGCCTCGCAGATCTCGGACGGTTCCGGCGCACTGCTGCTGACTTCCTCCGAAGTCGCCCGAGAACACGGATTCAAGCCCCTGGCGCGGATCCACACTGCTGTCGTGGCAGGTGACGATCCGGTGATCATGCTCACGGCTCCGGTCCGCGCCACCGAACTGGCGTTGAAGAAGTCCGGACTCTCGATCGACGAGATCGGCGCCTTCGAGGTCAACGAGGCGTTTGCATCCGTCCCGCTGGCTTGGCTGGCCGAGACCGGCGCAAAGGAAGACCGTATGAATCCCCTCGGCGGCGCCATCGCCGTCGGTCACCCGCTCGGTGGATCCGGGGCGATTCTGATGACTCGACTGGTCCATCACATGCGCGACAACGGTATTCGATACGGACTGCAGACCATGTGTGAAGCAGGCGGTCTCGCGAACGCGACGATTCTCGAACTGCTCTGACACCCCACTGAAGACCGAACAGGAGAACAGCATGCAGGTAAACGGATCCGTCATCGCGGTGACGGGCGGAGCATCCGGACTGGGTCTGGCCACAGCCCAGCGACTGGTCGACGCAGGTGCCAAGGTCGCCCTGGTGGACCTTCCCGGCTCGAACGGCGAGACGGCGGCAAAAGAACTCGGCGAGAACGCGATCTTCACGCCGGGCGACGTCACGGACGAGAATTCCTTCGGGGACGCTCTGGACGCTGCCGAACAGATGGGACCCCTCGAGGGCCTCATCCATTGCGCAGGCTCCGGTCGTAGGCTCCGTCTGCTCGACAAGGACGGTAACCCGGGTTCGCTCGCGGACTTCGAGTTCGTCATCAGGCTCAACCTGGTCGGCAGCTTCAACGCGCTGCGACTCGGCGCCGCCCGCATGGCCAAACACGAGCCGATCGGCGGGGAACGCGGCGCGATCGTCATGACCGCCTCGGTGGCCGCATTCGAGGGCCAGATCGGACAGATTCCGTATACCGCATCGAAGGCGGGAATCGTGGGTATGACGCTCACTGCCGCACGCGATCTGGCAAGCAAGGGGATTCGCGTCTGCTCGATCGCACCCGGCATCATGGACACGCCTCTGCTCGGCCGCCTGCGCGAGGATGTGCGGCAGAGCCTCGCAGTCAGCGTTCCGAATCCGCAGCGACTCGGTACGCCCGACGAGTTCGCTCAGCTCGCGACGCAGATCCTGGAGAACGCCTATCTCAACGGCGAGACGATCCGGCTCGACGGCGCGCTCCGCATGGCGCCTCGTTAGACCGGCCGATGGCTGACCTGGAGTACACGGTTCAAGACGGTGTGGGGACGATCCTGTTGAATCGTCCCCACGCCAAGAACGCATTCACACTCGAGATGGTCGAGGCCTGGGCGAACGCACTCAGATCCGCGCGCACCGACCCTCGGGTACGGGTCGTAGTCGTCACCGGCAGCGGCGACGCATTCTGCTCCGGTATCGATCTTTCGGTGCTCGAGGCTGTCGGTGACGAACCCTTCGCACTGAAGTCCATGCTCACCGAGGGCATCCACGAAGTGGCGCGAGCCGTGGACGCGCTGTCCAAGCCGGTGATCGCCGCTGTCAACGGCGCAGCGGTGGGCGCCGGGATGGATATGGCGCTCATGTGCGACATCCGTCTGCTGGCCCAGTCGGCTCGGATGTCCGAGGCGTATATCCGTGTCGGCCTGGTTCCGGGAGACGGAGGATGCTATTACCTTCCGCGCCTGGTCGGCATGTCCAAAGCCCTGGAGTTGCTCTGGACGGGGGACTTCGTGGACGCAGACGAGGCGCTGCGGATCGGTTTGGCCACCAGAGTTCTTCCGGACAGCGACTTCGACGACAACTACCGCGCTTTCGTGCGTAGGATTGCTGCGCAACCGCCGATCAACGTCGCAATGATCAAGCGGGCCGCCCAGCAGTCGGTCCATTCCGACCTGCGCACCGCGCTCGACTTGATCTCCTCCCACCTGGCCGTAGTGCACGGCACCAGGGATTCCGTCGAAGCGCGCGCCGCACTCAGCGAGCGGCGCGCGCCGTCATTCGAAGGCAGGTAAACCCGATGGACTCAGCGGAACCGGTTGTCCTCACGTCGGCTCGCGGCGTCACGACCATCACGTTGAACCGACCCGAGCGCAAGAACGCGATCGACACGTCGATGTGGCGCACGCTCACCGAGATATTGCAGGGTATTCGCAACGACTCCGACACCCGGGTCGTGGTCCTGCAGGGAGCAGGCGGCGCTTTCTGTGCGGGTGCCGATGTCGCCAAGAGCAAACACGAGGAGCACCCGATCCCACGGCTGCGCCGCATCGGCGACGTCGCGCTGGCGCTGTTCGAACTGCCCATGCCCGTGATCGCCAAGGTGGACGGGGTTGCGGCCGGTGCCGGGTGCAACATGGCGCTGGCGTGCGACTTCGTTGTCGCATCGAGTCGCGCCCGGTTCAGTGAGATCTTCGTGCGCCGAGGCCTGTCCGTCGACTTCGGCGGTTCCTGGCTGCTTCCGAAGATCGTCGGTATGCAGCGGGCGAAACAGCTGGCGCTGCTCGCCGAGGTGATCGACGCGGCTGAGGCACACCGCCTCGGGATGGTGGGCTGGGTACGGCCTCCCGATGAGCTGGACGACTTCGTCGACGACCTTGCCGAGCGGCTGTCCGCACTGCCCCCGATCGCGGTGGCGCAGACCAAGGCTCTGATCAACGAGGGCGTCGGTATCGACCTTCCCGCCGCAATTCGCAACGAGGCCGCTGCACAGGCGGTCAACTTCGCTACCGAGGACGCGCCCGCGGCGTTCCGGGCGTTCTTGGACAAGTCCGATCCCCCTCCGTACACGGGCCGTTGGGCCGTACGTTGACCGGGCGTAGTCCCACTACGGAAGGGCTTCGATGGAGTTTCTGAATCTGTCACCCGTGAGGCTGCCGGATCGGCTGGTGGAGCTGCGGCACCGAGTACGGGCATTCCTGCACGAGGAGATCTCGGAGGGGCGCATTACCCCGCACTGCGATCAGTGGCTGGCAGGCTGGGACCCGGACTTCAGTCGCCGGCTCGCCGAGCGTGGCTGGATCGGGATGGCCTTCCCCGCGGAGTACGGAGGCTCGGCCGAAGGTGCGTTGGCGCGTTTCGTGGTCACCGAGGAACTACTTGCCGCCGGTGCTCCTGTGGCCGCGCACTGGATCGCAGACCGACAGTCCGGACAATCGCTGCTCGAGTTCGGAACCGAGGAGCAACGGAAGACCTTCCTGCCTCGCATCGCGAGCGGGGAATGTTATTTCGCCATCGGGATGAGCGAGCCGGACACCGGATCCGACCTCGCCTCGGTCCGTACCCGAGGAGTCAGGGTGGACGGTGGCTGGAAGGTCACCGGCACCAAGATCTGGACCAGCGGTGCCCACCATGCTCACGCGATGATCGCGTTGATTCGAACCGAGCCTCTCGGCGAGTCCCGGCACGCGGGCCTGACCCAGGTCATCATCGAACTCCCGGACCCGGCTGTCGAGGTCCGCCCGATCAAGTTGCTGACCGGCGAGCATCATTTCAACGAAGTCGTCTTCCACGACACTTTCGTGCCGGACTCGCGGGTGCTGGGTGAGCCGGGCGCCGGGTGGAAACAAGTCACCGGCGAACTTGCCTTCGAGCGGAGTGGGCCGGAGAGAATCCTGTCGACCTTCCCACTGCTCGTGGAGGCACTTCGTGAAATGAACCGAAGCCGTCTCGATATCGATCGGGTTCGCTTGGGCGAACTCGTGTCGCGCTTGTGGGCTCTCCGACAGATGTCCCTCGCTGTAGCCGGCCGGCTCGACGACGGAGCAGACCCTGCGACTGCTGCGGCGATCGTCAAGGATCTCGGTACGCGCTTCGAGGGGGATCTCATCGACAGCGTCCGGCTGATGGTCGGTGTCGAACCGGACCTGGATTCGCTGCAGCGATTACCTCGGATGATCGCCGAAGCGGTCCTGCACAGCCCCGGATTCACTCTTCGCGGGGGCACAAACGAAATATTGCGCGGAGTCGTGGCGAAGGCGGTGAAGGTGGCATGAGCGAGATTGCCGAGGCTCTCGCCGAAGCGGTGTCCGATGCGTGTGAGCGCTATCCGTCCCCGACGGGACTTGCCGACGGTTCGGAGTGGAACGCGCAGCTGTGGTCCGCGCTCGACCAGATCGGCATCACCCTTCTGTCCGTTCCCGAAGAGCAGGGTGGATCCGGCGGGGATGTCCACGCTGCAGCAACAGTGCTGAGGGTTCTCGGACAGCATTGGGCTTCAGTTCCTCTCGCCGAGACGGCATTGCAGGCGGCATGGCTGCTCGGCGCCTGTCACGCCACGATCCCGGAAGGTCCGATGGCTGCGGCCGCCGCAGGGGGGCACTTCGCGCTCGTCCGGGAGTCGGACGGCTGGGTGGCCGACGGCGAATTGATCCGTGTTCCGTGGGCTCGAATCGCCGATCACCTCGTGGTCCTGACCGCCTCCCACGTCGCGGTATTCCGGCGTGATGAGCTCGAGATCGATCCGGGAACCAATGTCGCGGGGGAACCACGCGATCGCGTGGTGGTCCGCCGGGTCTCGCTGCCAGCGGACAGGGTCCACATCGTTCCGGAAGACTCCGGGATCGACGAGGGTCTGTTCATCGCCCGCGGTGCGCTGGCGCGTATGGCGATGCTGGCCGGGGCAGCGCAACGGTCCCTCGAGATGTCACTCACCTACGCGTCCGAGCGAGAGCAGTTCGGTCGGTCGCTCGACAAGTTCCAATCCGTTCAGCACCAGATCGCGGAGATGGCCGGTGAAGTACTGCTGTGCAAGACGGTGGCCGAGTCGGCGGCGATGGCACTCGACGACAGTGAGGGATGGCAACTCGCGATCTCTGCAGGAAAGGTGACTGCTGCAGAAGCAGCGGGGAACGTCGCCAGGATCGCGCACCAGATCCACGGCGCGATCGGATTCACCGAGGAGCACGATCTGCGACAGTGCACCACTCGGATCTGGAGCTGGCGCGACGAGTGTGGTGCTGCACGGAACTGGGCCGAGGAAGTCGGCGCGCTCACGGTCGCAGCCGGTGCAGACGGTGTGTGGTCGTTGCTGTCGGGGGGCGCGTAGAACGGGATAGGGGACGGTCGACGACAGGCCTGATGCCGGCGCCCGCTCGTGAACAAGGAGAACCGCCGCTCGGATGATCCGGGCGGCGGTTCTCCTCGTTCGGTGGGGGCCCACTGCGTCGAGCCGTCGGGACAGGTCAGCTCCGGTCTTTTCCTGACGTGCTCCAGTCCGAGAGAATCACGTGGGCGGCGACCGGACGGCTCGGCGGCCGTTGCGGGATATCCGTTGCGGTGCGGGAGAACCGGGGGGCGGGAGCGGGTTGCACGATGCCCCCCATGTTCTCGACGATGCCGCGGGCGACAACGTGTTCGTGGCGGGCGGCCTCATCGAAGGAAAGGACCGGTGTCACACACGCATCGACCGAACCGAAGACGTCTTCCCAGTGTCGCCGAGGTTCTGCGAGGAATGCGTCGGTCAACCGGGCACGAATCACAGGCCATCCGGCTCGGTCGTGCTGATCGGGCAGGTCTTCTTCTGTCAGGCCCGTGCCCTCGAGCAGTCGTCGGTAGAACTGGGGCTCGACCGCACCGACCGCCATGTACCCGCCGTCCGCGCATTCGTAGGTGTCGTAGAAGGGCGCGCCGCCGTCGAGGAAGTTCTCGCCACGATGGATGCTCCACGCACCCCCGCCGTACATCGCCCACAGCATATGGGCGAGGTTGCTGGCACCGTCGATCATCGCGGCGTCGATGACCTGGCCGCTGCCGGATCGTTCGCGCTCCCACAGCGCAGCCAGGACACCGATCAGGAGGTACGTCGAGCCCCCGCCGTAATCACCGATGAGATTCAGCGGAGGTACCGGTCGTTGTCCGGCTCGACCCACGGCATTGAGGATGCCTGCGATCGAAAGGTAGTTGATGTCGTGCCCGGCCCGGTTCGCGAGCGGACCCTCCTGTCCCCAGCCGGTCATTCGGCCGTAGACGAGACGAGGATTCATCGCATGACATGCCTCGGGTCCGAGACCGAGGCGCTCGGCAACACCGGGCCGGTACCCCTCGATCAGTACATCGGCATGTCTCACCAGCTCCAGTACGGTTGCCCTGTCCGTGTCGGACTTGAGGTCGGCGGTAATGACACGCCGACCACGCAACTGTTCGTTACGGCCTTGCGGCCCCAGTCCGAACGGGGTGTCCCGCCGTTCGACGCGCACCACATCGGCTCCCAGATCCGCGAGGATCATGCCGGCATGTGGGCCGGGCCCGATTCCGGCCAGTTCGACAACTTTGATACCTGTCAAGGGTCCTGGCATGGCATACCTCTATCCACCTGTAGGTGTCGACCTCACAGGCTCGGGTGGGGTGGAAGATCTTTTCGTCGAACGGCTCTCAGACGCGCAGGTGTTCGACGTGAAGGTCGTTCTCGACCTGTCGCGGTGCAGCGGCAAGGTCACGGACGACCTGGTCGATGAAGGCGGCAAGGACTGCGCCGGAGTCGATGCCGTCCGGGTCCAGCTTCCACAGGTATCCGACGCCGCGCAGCTGACCGACGATCATCGCAGCCTGCTCGTCGGGGTCTATTCCGGTTCGGATCGAACCGTCCCGCAAACCGCTCCTGATATAGGTGGCGACGCGAGTCCGCTGGTTCCTGTGAAAGGCGACGAAACGGTCCCGTAGCTCGGGAATCGGGCCCACCGCCTCGAAAATCAGCGCGTAGAGAGTACTCAGCGACCGAGGGCTCTTCTCGTACGAAGCCTTGATCTCGGTCAACATCACTCGTAACGCATCGAGCCCGGACAGATCCTGCAGTTCCGGCTCGACGGTCTCCACACTCCAGCGCACGACGATCTCTTCGACGAGAGCCTCGAGTAGTTTCGCCTTGGAACCGAAACGGGCAGTGGCGAGACTGCGACTGTACCCGGCGCGTTCACCGACCGTTGCAAGTGTCATGAGCTGATAGCCGCCTTCGGCGACGAGTTCCGCTGCGGCGCGAAGCAGCAGACGGGTAGAACGTTCGGAACGGATCTGGTGTCCGTTGAGCGGGTGTTGAGCTTCCATCTCTCATCCTCGTTCGTCGACCGAAAGGAGTCCGACTGTCGGATCGGATCCGGCTCAGCCGGCTTCACCGGGCGTGCCCCGAGATGTGCTTGTCATCGGAAGGGAGTGGGGGGCAGGAGTCGATCCGAGACGAGACGCTGCATGATCTCGGAGGTGCCCTCGAAGATCTTCGTCAGACGTGCATCGCGCCAGTAGCGCTCGATGGGGAAGTCGGTGGTGTATCCGGCGCCGCCGTGAATCTGCAGGGCCTCCGATGTCACTCGTTCGGACATCTCTGCCGCTGCGTATTTCACCATCGCGGCCTTCATATCGGATGCTTCGCCTCGGTCGATGTCGGACGCGACCTCGTACATCAGAGCCCGGCACATCTCGATTTCCGTTGCCATCCTTGCAATCTTGAATCGGGTCGCCTGGAAGTCACCGATGGAGTGCCCGAACTGTTCTCGCTCTTGGACGTACTTGATCGAGTCCTCGAGTGCGCCCCGAGCCAGTCCGATCGAGCGGGCGGCAGTATGGACGCGAGGCGTCAGCATGCCGGCAGCTACACGCTTGAATCCTTGATCGGGGCTTTTCGGGTCCTGCTCGTACCCCAGAAGGGCGTCATCGGGTACGAAGCAGTCGTCGAAGGACAGTTCGAACGTGTGCCAACCGTGGTAGCCGATCTTTCGGACGGGTGTCCCCGTGCAGCCCTCGGGGAACTCGCCCCGGTTCTTGTAGGCGATGAAGCGGCGAATGCCCTTGTGTCGATTCTGGGGGTCGTAGGGCTCGGTCCGCGCGACCACGATGATCCCGTCGGACTGGTCGGCAAATGTACACCACATCTTCTGTCCGTTGATCACCCAGCCGCCGTCGACCTTGTCGGCCCGCGTACGGATGGCCGCGATATCGGATCCCGCTCCGGGCTCACTCATAGCGAACGCACCAAGCCATTCGCCGCGTGCGGCGCGAGGCAGAATTTCGGCCCGCTGGGTCGGGTCCAGGGCGGAGGCGACACTGGAGCGCGTAATGATGCTGGCGACGCTCATCCACGCGCGTGCGAGTTCTTCGGTGATCAGTGCGTACTCGAAAACACCCAGGCCCAAGCCGCCGTGTTCCTCAGGGATCAGGACCCCGAAGAAGCCGAGTTCCGCCATCTTGGCGCGAAGGGCATCGGGGATGAGGCCGTGTTGCGGGTCGAGTTCGTTCGCTACCGGAAGGACTTCACGCATGGCGAAGTCGCGGGCCATCTCCTGAATGGCTTCTCGTTCCTCGGTCCGGTAGGCGAGTGGGATTCTGGGTCGCGGATCGGCCAGTGTACGGTTCACGAATAGCCCCAATCATAGTTGGTCGACTAGCAATTTAATGTAGGGTAGCTGCTGGTACCGACCCCAGCAAGTACCGACGTTGTCGCCGGGAGCGTAGGTCGCTTACCCGGACGACCGACCTCGCGCGTCGGAATCCGAGACACAAGGGGTCCCGCGCTGCAGCGGGGTGCGCCGAGGGCGCCGCAGGGCAGCACGGGGCCGGAGAGTCATGCCGTCGAAAATGTTTGTAGGTTGACAACCAAAGTTTCTTGGTTGACTATAGCTGTGACGCGCAACACGAACAGGCGGAATCCCGAACGACTCGGTCGTGACCAAGCGATTGCGTCACCTCGAATCTCATCGATCTGACCCGAGGACCATCACGTGCCTACACCACCCACGTTCGATATCCAGCGCATCATCGACAACGCGTCGTTGTCTTCTCTGCAGCGCAAAGCGATTGCGTCGGTCATGGCAGTGTCCTTCTTCGACGGATTCGATGCTCTGATCATGGCGATCACTGCGCCGGCCATCGCCGAGGAATGGGGGACGACCACCGCGAGCCTGACCCCCGCAATCGTCGCCTCGTTACTCGGAATGATAGTCGGCGCAGTGATCTTGGCTCCGCGAGCGGATCGTTACGGTCGACGGCCGGTGTTGATCGCTGGTGTCGTCATCTTCGGATCGATGACCCTCTGCGTCGTTGCCTCACAGGACATCGGACAGATCATTCCGCTGCGTTTCCTCGCAGGGATCGGACTCGGCGCGGTCATTCCGAACAGTTACGCCTACGGTGCGGAGTTCGCCCCCAAACGGATCCGGGCCACGGTCGTCACGATTGTCGGCGCCAGCAGCGCCGCGGGAGGATTCCTCGGCGGGTTGTTGGCCAGCGCAATCATGCCCACCCTCGGATGGCGGTCTGTCTTCGTCGTCGGAGGCCTGTTTCCGCTTCTGCTGGTTCCGGCGCTCGTTCGGTGGCTCCCGGAGACCGTGCAGTTCTTGACGATCAAGGGACGGCACGACGAGGCACGATCGATCCTGCGAGCCGTGAACGCGCAGGCCGTGGCTCCTTCCGGTGTACCGCTGACTGTGCAGAACGACCGCGGGGGAAACAAGCCATCGATCAAGTTGCTGTTCGCTCGGCGCCATGCGCCGGTTACGTTGGTGCTCTGCGTAGTGTTCTTCAGCGCAGTACTTCTGATTCTCTTCCTGATGTCGTGGATACCGTCGGTCCTCACTGATGCCGGCTTCTCGACCCAGCAGGCCGTCCTCGCCTCCGCGATCTGCAACCTCGGGGCGATGATCGGTGGAGTTGCCATTGGCACTCGAGTGGACCGAAGCGCGAATCCCTACAGGCTCTTGAGTGCGGCCTTCCTGGTTGCCGCACTCGCAACTGTCGTGACGGCTGTGTCGCTGGGCTCCCTGGCCGTCCTGTCGATCTCCCTGTTCGTAGTCGGCGCCTGTGCGATCGGCACTCAGATGTCCGTCAATGCAGTCGCCACCGACGTCTATCCGAGCTGGCTGCGAGCCACAGGCCTCGGCTTCCTTTCCGGAGTCGGGCGGGTCGGGTCGGTGGTCGGCCCTACCATCGGTGGAGCGCTTCTGGCGGCGCACGTGCCGGCCAAGACCATCTTCCTGCTGGCTGTCATACCCGCGACGGTTGCCGCTGTCGGGATGATCGTCGTAGGGGTCCTGGTAGCGAACCGCGGCCAGGATCGAGCAATGGAGGAGCCGGACTTGGCAGACGCTCACGACGGCTCGCGCCGGTGAGTTCTCACCGTCCAGGATGACGAGGGCTCGCCAGGCAGTATCTCGGCACGAGTACCGATTCAAGACCGGACAGGAATACCGGGCGAACAGTCCTGGACAGCAACCGCAAGAATGTAGTTTCCGGATCGAAGCAACTGGACTCCGAGTCTCGGCGTCTTCTCGAGTTCGCCGCTGTGTGGACCCCGCGCGGAGGCGCCTCCGAGGAGGACATACTCGTGCACTTCGGCCTCACGACCGGCGGATTCGCGGAGCGGTTGCGTCGGATCATGTCCGGAATCAACTACTGGACCGGGGGTATCGGGGCCGTGCGGCGACCTCCCATCCGGAATAGAGGCGCTTCCACACGGTGCCGATACACCAAGGACGCCGGAGGCCATGCGGTGCGGAAGCCGTCATCCCCGCCCCACGTGACCAGCGAGCATCCGCAGGGCGGGGGACGGGGCCGGGTACGCTCGGGCCCGTCCGAGCAGTGATGCGGTGCGCGGGCGGTGGAACCCGCCGAGGGGCAGACTCGTGTTGGCTGGTCAACTATAATCGTCATGTGGCAACTTCACGTGAGCCGAACGGCCATCAGATTCGTTCCGAGCGTTCGACGCGCCTTCTTCTCAAGGCGGCGGGCGATCTCGTAATCGAGGGTGGTTACCAGGTGATGACTCTGGCGACGATCGGTGAACGGGCCGGATACAGCCGGAGCCTCGCGACAGCGAGGTTCGGCTCCAAGGGCAAGCTCCTCGAAGCGCTCGTCGACGAAATCGTCGAGCACTGGTCTGTTCAGATCGAGACGGTGCAGCCGGAGCATGACAGTCTGACGGGGCTCGCACTTCTGCGGGCCTTCATCGCCAGGATCCGTGATGCCTATGTGAGCGATGCATGGTCGCTGGCAGTGATGTACGCCCTGTCCTTCGAGGCGCTCAGACCGGTTCCAGACTTACGACCGAGAATGGTGGACTTTCACCGCGACGTGCAGTCACAGCTTGCATCAATCCTGCAGAAGGGGATGGAGGACGGTTCGATCGACCCGAACTTGGACCCGGAACAGCAGGCGGCAGGGATCGTGGCGCAGCTTCGTGGAGTCGGCTATCTCTGGATGCTCGATCCTGAGGGAATCGATCCTGTATCCGTACTCACTGCGTATATGGAGCAGTGCACGCAGTATCTCTCCAAGAGTCCTGTCCCGGAAGGACTGTGACGGACTCCACCGAGTAGGCGCGGACGAGTAGGCGAGAGGTCAGCTCTATCGGTACGACTGGTTCAACGCCATCTGAGGGGGCCGGCTTCGGTGGATGCGCAGGGGAAGGCATCCGAATTGCCATCCGGAGCCGGCGTCGACCGAGGTCATCGACTCGCCGTTGCAACGTCTCCAGAGCTGCCCTGTGCCACAGGGTCGTCGACAGCCTTCCTGATCTGTCCGGAAATCACCACTCGGACTCGTACACAGGATCATTCGGAAACAGGCCGCCGAAGTGGGCGCTCGGAGGTATGCCGCCGAAGACGTCGCCGAAGTCTGCGATCGGTGAGAGCTGTTGGGCGAAATCGAAGATCACGACCCGCCTGAGAACTCTCCATTCCCCCCTTCTCTTCTCGCAGACGTCACGGTACCGCCCACCCATGACCTCGATCCGGTCCTCCTCGGGGCGAACCATGACATAGACCACCGCCGTCTCTCGTCGGGCGGTGTCTTCGTCCACGTCGATCAATACGTTCGTGATGTAGTGATGCGAACGATGCTGTCCCTTCTTCTGGTTCTCGTAAGCCCATTCACAGAAGTCGTATGCCGATCCCACGAACGCGCCGTGATCGTCGGTGGCCTCGGGCCAGAAGGTCGACTGCATCGTCGCGAGGTCTTTGCGGTCCATTCCGCGGCAGTAGAGAGCAATATTCTCGTACAGCGATTGTTTGTCCAGCAGGTCTGCGATCCGTGACCGGAGCGCCTCCGCGCCGAGAGCGGGTTCGTTCGCCGAAGCCTGTGTCATGCGTTGAAGCCTTTCCAGAAGCCCGGGTGTGGGTCCCCACAGCGTGAGATACGACCCACACCCGGTGACGGGTTGTCAGATTCTCGACGTATCCGACCTGATCGCGCCGGATTCCACGTACATCGCATCTGCTGCGTCGACTCGGTGAGCTACCTCTTCATCGCTCGCTCCCAGATAGGCGGCGCGCAACTTCTCGTCGTCCACTGAGGCGGCGTCGGAATCGATCACCACTCGGCCATGTTGTAGCGCTACCACGTGGTCGGCGATCGAAAGCGCTTGACCGACGAGCTGCTCGACGAGAACGACTGCCATGCCCTCGGTCTTCATGCGGGCAATACTGTGGAGCAGGTCGTTGACGATGATGGGTGCCAGCCCTGCAGAGGGCTCGTCCAGAAGAAGAACTTTCGGACCTGGCATCAACGCTTGCGCAATGGCGAGCATCTGCTGTTGTCCACCGGAAAGAGATCCGGCCTTGTCGTTGCTCTTGTCCCTCAGGACCGGAAAGCGGTCGTATGCGGTGGTCAGAGCTCTATGGCGCTCCGAACGCCCGAGGGCGTGTCCACCGAGTACGAGGTTTTCGTGCACCGTGCGCTTGTGGAAGACGCGCTTGTTCTCTTGCACCAGGGCGACGCCGGCCGCCGAGCGCTTGTGAGCGGGTTTGTCGGAGATGTCGACGCCGTCGAGTTCGATGCGGCCACTGCTGGTACGAATCAGGCCGGTAATGGCAGACATCAGGGTGGTCTTGCCGGCACCGTTGGATCCGAATACTGCGGTGACCGAACCTTTCCAGGCGGTGAGACCGACGTCGAACAGGACACCGATGTCTCCGTAGCCCGCGGAAAGGCCCGAAACCTCCAGAACCGTGTCGCGGTCAGTCATGGTTACTCCCCACGGTGTCGAGGGAGGCGAGTTCGTCCTCCGACGAGAGCTCGTCGCCCAGATAGCTGCGCGCGACAGCCGGATCACGTTGGATCGCGTCGGGGTCTCCCTGAGCGATCAGCTCCCCACGTTCGAGAACGTAGATCGAGTCGGCGAGGTCGCAGACCAGACGAAAGTTGTGTTCGACCAGAACAACGGTGCCACCTGCATCCCGTACTGCACGCAGCAGAACGCTCAATCGGTCCAGGTCGACCGGGTCCAACCCGGAGGCGACTTCGTCGAGAAGCAGGACGGAGGCGCCGGTCGCCAGTGCACGTGCAACCTCGAGCATTCGTCGATCGCCCAGTGACAACCCCCTTGCGAGTGAGGTGGATTCGTGAGCGAGCCCTGTTGCACGCAACCAGGTGCCGGCCTCGTCCTCGTCTCTGCGGGCCACATCCCGATGTTTCGGTAAGCGGAGCATCGAACTCGGGATCCCGCAGTAGTCACGTACGTAACGGGCGACCTCGACGGCCTCCTCTGTCGTCATCGAGGACGGCACGATGGGGGTCTGGAATGTGCGGGCGATGCCTCGACGGGCGGTCTGCGACGCTTTGCCCAAGGGCAGCGGTTCGCCCTCGAGAGAGACCGTGCCCGAGTCCGCTGGGTAGAAGCCGGAGATCACGTTGAGCATTGTGGTCTTTCCCGATCCGTTGGCGCCGATCAGAGCTGTGATCTGCCCGGGTTGCGCTTCGATCGTCACACCGTTGAGAGCAGTATTGCCGCCGAACGTCTTGGTTATCGAATCGACCTTCAGCGCACGCGGTGCCAGTTCGGGTACGCGAGCGGCCTCCGTGGAGGCCCGGGCGGTCGGTGTGCTTCCCCAATTGCGGATTCGTAGCTTCAGGCTGTCGAGGCCGTTCCTGAGTCGCGTGTTGGTCAGGAGGATGCCTCCGACGAGGAGGAAAGCACCGAATACGATCTCGGCGTAATGATCGAACGATCCGAAGCGTTGCGGAAGGATCGTCAGAATCGCTGCTCCGACGATCGCGCCGTAGACGGTCTCGGCTCCGCCCAGGACAGCAGCGGCGACGATGAGAATAGCGGCGGCGAAATCGAAGTAGTCCGGAGCGATGAATCGGTCGACGAAGACGAAGAGGCTGCCGGCGAGTCCCGCCGGAATCGCCGCCATGACGTAGATCGTGAGCTTCAGGCGCCGTACATCGAGTCCTAGACTCGCAGTCAGAACAGGACTTTCACGCATCACGCGCAGAGCGGATCCGTGGCGGGATGTAACCAGGTTGCGCATGAGGACGAGCCACACGATCAGACAGAGCATGACGAGTCCGTAGAACTGATCGTCCGAGAGCTCCTGCCCGAAGAGAACCGGACCCGGGATCCCGATCATGCCGATCTGGCCCCCGGTCTGATCTTCGAAGAGCTTGATGATGTCGGGAATCAGGATGATCAAGAAGAACGAGGCCATGGCGACACCCCAGCCACGCACACGCAATGCGGGTAGACCTGTGAGCAGGCCGAGGGCGGCCGCCGCGATACACGAGGCCAGCATGGCGAAGGCCAGGTCGTACCCCTCCATCACCATCCAGCCGGTGACGTACGCACCGAGGGCATACATGGCCAACTGACCGATCGCGAGTTCTCCCCCGTAGCCCCACGCCAAGTTGAGCCCGCTGACCGTGAGGGCGAGAACTGCCACCAGGATGAACTGGCGTTGATTCACCGCGCTCAGACCGAACAGTGGTGCCAGCAGCACCAGCACCCCCAGCGACAAGGGGAGAAGCCAAAGACGGCGTCCGTCTATTTTCAGGCGAGGAAAGAGGTTCATACGACTCTGTTGACTTTCTGTCCGAAGAGGCCCTCGGGTTTCACCAGGAGGACGGCGAGAAGAAGCGCGAACAGCGCGAGAGTGACATATTCGCTGCCCAGGTACCTTCCGGTCAGCGCTTCGAGAGTGCCGACCACCAGTCCACCGATCAGAAGTCCGGGGAAGGAGCCCATCCCGCCGATGATGAGCACCAAGAACGAATTCAGTGTGAGAACTGCGGCGATGGTCGGGACCGCCAACGTCTGCGTGCCGACGAATACGCCGGCGGCACCACCGATGGCTCCGGCAGCCGCGGTGGCGAGTATCGACAGGTAATTGACATTGATTCCGCGCAGTGTCGCCGCTTCACGATTCTCGGACACGGCGAGAGACGCCAATCCGCCCAATGTGAAGCGGGACCAGCCCCACAGGGCAACGCAGCTGAGGACCGCGGCGGCGATCAGAACGAGGCCGTCCACTGTGACACGACCACCCAGGACACTGACGGTGTCCGCCGAGACCAGCGGATTGATCGGCCGAGTATCGACGCCCCAGATCACGACGACGAGACCCGTCAGAATCGTCGATACCCCGACGGTGGTCACGAGTTCCCCGTGCAATCCCTTGCCTATGACCGGACGGATTGCGGCGATTTCGGTGGCAATTCCGACGACAGCACCGATCAGTGCAGCCAAGGCGAGGACTCCGATCGTCGGGACGCCACGTTCGACACCGAACGTGGAGGCGACGAAGGCACCGAGCATGACCACGGCGGCCTGAGCGAAGTTGAATGCTCCCGATGCAAGGAAGACGATGTTGTATCCGACGGCGACGAGAATGTAGATCGATCCGAGGACCAACCCGGTGAGAATTGCTGTCGACACTGCGTGCTGCCTTTCTCAGGAGCCGAGCTGGAACTGGCCGTCGACCAGCGGAGAGACGGGGATGAAGGTGAAATAGTTGGGCGCATCTCCGCTACCCAGATGAACTTCCTCGGTCCATCCCTGATCATCGGTCAGCGACAGCGGATAGGTATCCCCGTCACCGGATTCCATTGCTGCTCGGACCTTGCCCACGTCGGTGGAGCCGACGGCGTCGACCGCGTTGGCGTAGGACAGGACCACGTCGTAGGCAATCCCGTAGAGACTCAGCGACGACTTCATGTTCACGCCTGCTGAGTGCAGAGAGTCCAGCAGATTCTTGGCACCCGGGCGGTCGCTCTGAGTAGTTGCGAGCGTGTAGGCAGCCAGAGTGACGCCTTCCTTCTCCTGCGGGCTCACCGCTCCGGCGAAGTCGACATTGGTGGTCGAGAGGTCGCCGACGAACGGTACGTCCTCCAGACCGACCTTGACTCGGCTCTTGAGGACGTAAGCGGAATTGGCCACGGCATTGAAGACGACCACGTCGGGATTCTTGTCGGCCAGACGCGCCAACGGTCCGTCCATCTCCACAGCGTCGGTCTCGTAGCGATCGGTCACCACGGTGAGGCCCTCCTCTTCGAAGGCAGCCTTGTACCGCTCTGCCGCCGAGTTTCCGAGGGCGTCGTTGGGTGTCAGGATTCCGATGGTCTTGTACCCGCCGTCCACCAGGTAGTCGGTGAGTGTGTCGGCGATGGCGCTGCCGACAGGCGAGGATCCGAAGAGGTACGGGAACTTCGACGCGTCGCCGAGTTCCTGATTGTTGCCCGGAGTGAACGCCATGACCTTCGACCTCGTGGTGACCCCCATGAGCGCAAGGGTTTCAGAGCTCGATGTTCCCGCCCAGACGAGATCAGGGGGAGTGGAGCCGTTCATCTCTGCTTGTAGCAGCGAGACCGCCTTGGTGGGGTCACTTTCGTTGTTCTGGAGTTCTACCTCGATGGGACGACCCAGCAGTCCTCCGTTGTCGTTGATCGTCGAGACGGCAGCGCGCAACCCGGCCTCGACGGCAGGCTGGATCGCCGCTCCGGTCCCGGAAACACCCATGCTTGCGTAGAGAGTGATCGGGCCCGAATCCGATGTCTCCGCGTCACCGTTGCCGTCTGTGCTCGCGCAGCCGGCCGTGAGGAGAGCGATCGCTGCCAGGCAGCCGGTCGCAGTCCGAAGCCTGCCACGCAAGCCGAACATCGATTTTGTCATGATCATTGACCCTCCGGTTTTCCTGGTCTGTCGGCCGAGTTGTCGAAGTTGCTGGTATGGAAGATCGTCAGGAGTGCGCAGTCGCTGCTTGGGTCGTCCACGACAGCTCGTCGTCGGATCCGCTCGAGGATGAGGCCGAGGCCGGTCCACCCGCCCGGACGTCGGGATGGATGAAGTGGAGCACAGTGCGCGATCGGGTGTGACGGAGACCTCGTGCTCGAAAGAACACCACCAAATTGCTAGTTTGTCAACGAACAATATTTAAGTGTCGGTCCCGATGGGCTTCGGCGTAGGTGCATCAGGGTTGACAAAGCTTGTTAGCGGACTAACAATCTCATGAGCGGATGTCCCGCCAAGCGAAAGAAGGCCCAGTCCATGACCGATGCAGCGCGTCCCCGCCGTTCCGCTCTCTACGTTCCCGGGAACAACTCACGCGCCCTGGAGAAGGCTGGAAATCTGCCCGCCGACGTAGTGATTCTCGACCTCGAAGACGCCGTCGGCGACGGTGCCAAATCGGACTCGAGGGACCGTGTGTGCGAGATCGTGCGCACCGGCGTCCTGAAGCCCCGCGAGGTGGTGATTCGGGTCAACGGAATCGGTACCGATTGGCACGCAGGCGATATGGCGGCTGCTGCCCGGTCCGGTGCCGACGGCGTTCTGGTGCCGAAGATCGAGTCCGGCGACGATGTCCGCACCCTGGTGAACGAACTGGACGCTGCAGGGGCAGGGGAGCGGACGACTCTCTGGCTCATGATCGAGACGCCGGCCGCCTTCCTGCATGTCGAAGAGCTCGCTTCTGCCAGCGATCGCGTGTCTGTGCTGGTCGTCGGAACCAACGACCTGATCAACGATCTTCATGCTCTTCCGCGTCCCGGACGGGCTCCGGTCCTGACAAGCTTGTCACTCGGCGTTCTGGGTGCTCGGGCGGCGGGAAAGGTGATCTTGGACGGAGTGTTCAACGACATCCGTGACAGCGACGGCTACCTGGCCGAAGCTCGCCAAGGGCGCGAAATGGGCTTCGATGGCAAGACCGTCGTCCACCCTTCGCAGATCGGTCCGGCCAATGCGGTCTTCGGGCCCTCTTCGGAGGAGATCGAATATGCACGGCGGGTCGTTGTAGCGTACGAGGACGCCGAAGCCGCAGGAAGCAGTGTAATCACGCTGGACGGGAAGATGATCGAGAGTCTGCACGTGCGCGATGCGCACCGAATCCTGGATCTCGCAGCGCGCATCGACAAGCTGGCTGATTCGAACCTCGCTCGCGCCTGACTGCGCTGCGAAACGGGCGAATATCGGGTTCGCAGATCAGGCGAGCACGTTCTGCGGCCGCCTCGGTCACAGGCGCAACTGTCGTGCGGGCATCGGATCGCACCCTCTACGCCCTCGTCGATCGGGTACAGCACCGGTAGGAGCCGCGACGGGAGGAGGCGGCCGGGACCGAGGTCGGCGCCGCCCTCGCCGCCGAGGGGATCCCCCACCTGACGGCCTCGGTCGGTGCGGATGTCGCCGTGGTCCTGCCGGCCGACCGGGCCCGCGAGACCGCGACCCGGGTCCAGGACCGGGTCCGCGCGCAGCTCGGCCGCCCGGTCCGGTGCGGGCTGGGCGGTCCGTGCTCCGTGACGGACGCGAACACCAGTGTGCAGCAGGACCTCTCGGCGGCCCGGGCAGCGCGGGACGGGGGCCGGACACCAGTGGCGTTCGCCGAGCTCGGCACCTTCTCCGTGTTGCTGGGCATGCAGGATCCGGACGCGCTGCAGGCCATCGCCCGCACCGGCCTCGAGGCGCTCGATGCCTACGACGAGAAGCACGGGGCGAGCGGACGACTGGTCGAGACTCTTGCGGCGTACCTCGAGCACAACGGACAGGCCGAGAGCACCGCCGTCGCGCTCGGCATCCACCGGCACACCCTGCGCAACCGGCTCGCCCGCATCACCGAACTCACCGGCCGCGACCTCGACTCGATCCACACCCGGGTGGAGTGGTGGCTGGCCGTCAAGGCACGGGAGATGCTGGACGGCAGTGGCGGATAGGTGCCGGCGTCCGGTCGCAGCGCCTCGACGAGATCCTCCGGTCGCGCCCGGACGATTCACGTGCGGTACGCGTCGGCGTGATGGGAGATCGCGGTGACGCGGACCTGGCGGGTGCTGTCGTCGATCAGGTACAGCACCCGGTAGGAGCCGCGGCGGGCGGAGTAGGCCGGTGCCAACGGTGGGGCGAGTTGCTTGCCGACCCGGTGCGGGTTTTCGAGGAGGGGTCCGGTCATGAACTCGTACACCGCGGCGGCGACCTTCTCGGGCAGGGTCCGCTCGAGCGCACGGGCAGCGGTACGGGCCACGATCAGGGTGTAGGGCTCGCCGGGAACGCTCACTCGTCGTCGGGCTTGCCCGCGGACATGATCTCGGCGAGGGATGCGGCATCGAGGCTGTCCCCGGTCTCGATCTCGGCCATTCCCGTGAGGTGGTCGGCAAGCAGGGACTTCTCGGCCAGCACGGCAATGGTCTCGCGCAGCGCGTCGTAGTCGTCGGCACCGAGCAGCACCGCGGCCCGGTGCCCGTTTCGGGTGATCTCGAACCGCTCGTGGGTGCGCTCGGCCTCGTCGACCAGGCGGGAGAACTGCGCCCGCGCCTCGGCCACCGGAAGAGCCGTCATGTACACAATTGTAGCCAACTTTTCGGGTGACCGCCGCGACCTCGACTCGATCCACACCCGGGCGGAGTGGTGAGCGGCCGTCAAGGCCCGGGAGATGCCGGACGGCCGTGGCGGACGATCCGGACCCGGGCGGGGGATGCAACGCGGCGCAACGGTTGTGACGCGTGATCGTTTCGAGTGTGCTCCGAGTCACATTCTCACGAGTCGCATTCTCACGGGAAGGACACTCCGATGCCCACGCTCCCACGGCCGGTCCCGAACTGCGCCGCCGGAGCTGACGAAGAACCCTCGAGGACACGGTCTGCGATCCGGCAGCCGACTCCGGCCACCACACCACTCACCGATCTCCTCGGCCGATATTCCCCTCGCCCCTCGTTTCGAGGGCAACACAGAAGGTTTCGGTACCCCATGCCCGAACGCTCGCACGCCGACACGTCCCCGGGGTGGCTCGGATTCGGTGTCGCCAACACCGCCGTGATCACCACCGTCTCCGTCGCGGCGTGGTATCTGCTCGCCGACCCGCGGCTCAGCCCGTTCGACCTCTATCCGTTGCCGTTCAACGCCGCCCTGTTCTGGGCCCTCCTGTTCGTCGTGTGGGCCGGATTCAACCTCGAACTCTGGGGATTCGACCGGCTACGGCAACCCTGGCGCGGCATTGTGTTCCTCGGCGCCACGTCGGCTTTCGCCGTCGTCGTCACGTATGTCCTGGCGAACGGGATCGGCCACCTGTATCCCGACTACGCGGCCGACCGTCCCGACGGCCTGGGCTACTTCACGGGCGCGTTGTTCGTCCTGTTCGGCTTCTCCACGTGGGTCCTGGTGGTGCTCAACTGGGGACACTGGCCGTGGACCGATCTGGGCCTGAAACAGCCGTGGGTCGGCGCCTGCGAAATCGTCTCCCTTCTCGTCCCCACCGCACTGCTCTATCTCGTGTTGGGCGTACCCGCGGTCTCGGAGACGGTTCGGGAGGGCACAGCACTGCTCGGCATCGACACACTGCTCGGCTGGTACTACTCGATCATCGTCGCGATCGTGCTCACCGGGCAGACCTTGGAGAACTGGCCGTGGCGGCTCGCCGGCAGCCGCATGCGGGTCGCGCTCGTCTCGACGATCGGCAACATCGCGCTCGGCACCGTGTTGTTCGTGGCGCTGCGTGCCGTGTGTGCGGTGCTCGTCGGCACCGGCACGGCCACCGACCCGGGCTTCCCGCTCGAACAGTTCCCGGCCCAGCTGGGCGTGTGCTGGGTGGCATGGATGATCCTGTGGGCCAACGCCTTCGGGAACAAGCCGACGGGCGGCGGGGTCGTGGCGAATCTGCTGTCGCGCGTGGCGATCACGTTCGCCCTCGCCGTGACCACGTTCGTGCTGTACTACTACGTGGTCGCCGAGATCGTGCTGCACGAACCGGCCGTCGCCGACGGCCTGCACGGCAACGCCCTCGGGTTCATGGACCTGTTCGCGTTGGTGACGCTGCTGTACGTCGTCGGCTTCGAGTCCTTCGGGATTCGACGGCCCGCAGCCACCGTTCTCGCGCCCGAGGATCGCGCCGTCGCGCATCCCTGATCCGACGGAGGCCCCGCCACCGTGCGACGCCCGTCCCGCCGCGGCCGGACGCGACGGGACGGGCACTCCTCCAGGCTGCTCCGGTCAGTCCGCGGCTCCACCCAGGGGTGGCGGAGCCGACCGGTACCGGACCGGAGTCCTGGAGAAGGTCAACGGGTTTCCGACCTGCGATGTGGCACTTCCGGGCACCGACACGACGGCGTCGAGACCGAGGCGACGGGCGAACTCGAAGGCCTCGGCGACGTCGTTGATGGGTCCGGCCGGAACACCCACGCGGGCGAGTTCGTCGTACCAGTGGTCGGCCCCGGCCGTCGCGAGGATCGAGGTGATCTCCTCGCACAGTTCCTCGCGGTGCGCGACGCGCAGCGGATTGCTGCGGAACCGCGGATCGGTGGCCAGTTCCGGCGCGCCGATCGTCTCGGCGAGCCGGGTGAACTGCTTGTCGTTGCCCACCGCCAGCGCCAGCGGCCGGTCCTTGGTCGGGAACACCTCGTACGGGGCGATGCTGGGGTGCCGGTTGCCGAGGATGCCGGGCACCACCCCGGCCCCGAGGTACGCCGAGCCCTGATTGACGAGCGACGACAGCAGCGCGGCAAGAAGATTGGTTTCGACGCGCTGCCCCTCGCCGGTGCGCTCCCGGTGGTGCAGCGCAGCGAGGATCCCGGCGAGGGCGTGCAGGCCCGTGAGCACGTCGACGACCGCGACGCCCACCTTCGTCGGCGTGCCCGCCTCGGGTCCGGTGATGCTCATGAGCCCGCCGACGGCCTGCACGAGCAGGTCGTAGCCCGGCAGGGCCGCTCCGTCGCCGCTCCCGAACCCGGTGACGGAGCAGTAGATCAGCCCCGGGTTGACGTCGAGCAGGTCGTCGTAGCCCAGGCCGAGCCGCTCCATTGTGCCCGCGCGGAAGTTCTCGACCACGATGTCCGCGCGCGCCACGAGCCGGCGGGCCTCGGCCCGGCCCTCCTCCGACGCGAGGTCGAGGACCACGGAGGTCTTGTTGCGGTTCACCGAGTTGAAGTACGTGGCCGAGCCCGCGTCGTCGTAGGGCGGTCCCCACGCGCGGGTGTCGTCGCCGGTGCCGGGACGTTCGATCTTGACGACCTCGGCGCCCATGTCCGCGAGCATCATCGTGGCGTAGGGGCCGGCGAGGACCCGGGTGAAATCGGCGACGACGATGCCGTCGAGTGCGCCCTGGCTCATGCGATCGGCCTCCCGCCGCGGAGGTAGACGGTCGTGGTGTGGGTGAAGAACTCCCGTGCGGCCCGGCCCTGTTCCTTCGGTCCGTACCCGCTCTTCTTGGCGCCACCGAACGGAACGTGCGGATCGGCGCCGGCGGATTCGGAGTTGATGTGCAGGATGCCCACGTCCAGGTCCTCGAGCGCCCCGAGGGCGCGGGTGAGGTCCTGGGTGAACACCGCCGCCGACAAGCCGTACTCGCTGTCGTCGGCAAGCGCGAAGGCCGCCTCGGCGTCGGCCGCCCGGCACACGGCCAGGACGGGTCCGAACAACTCCTCCCGCCACACGTCGAGCCCGGTGCCGGGCAATTCGAGCACGATGGGCGGCACGTAGAACCCGGCCGCCAGCTCACCGTCCTCGTACGGCCGGCCGCCGCACAGCACGCGGGCGCCCTGCCGGACCGCCTCGTCGACACCTGCCCGGATCGACGTCCGCGCCGCGGCGTCGACCACCGGGCCCATGTGGACGTGCTCGTCCAGGGGATTGCCGACGGTCCACTTGCCGATCCGGGCGACGAGTTCACCGACGAACTCGTCGGCGACGTCGTCGGTGACGATCAGCCGCGAGGTCGCCGTGCACTTCTGCCCCGACGACCGGAACGCGCCGAGCAGCACCTGTTCGGCGGCGAGATCGAGGTCCGCGTCGCCGAGCACCACCGCCGCGTTCTTGCCGCCCATCTCCGCCTGCACCGGCACCCCCCGCGCGGCTCCCGCCGCCGCCAGGCTCCGGCCCACCGCCGTCGAACCGGTGAAGGTCAGCGCGTCGATCCCCGGATGGTCGGCGATGCCGGCGCCGACCGCCCGGCCGCCGATGACGAGGTTGAGCACCCCCGGCGGCAGGCCGGCGTCGGCGAGGGCCTGCATGAGCCGCATGGCCAGCAGCGGCACGGTGCCCGCCGGCTTCCACACCACGGTGTTGCCGTAGGTCAGTGCCGGGGCGATCTTCCAGGCGGGGATGGCGATGGGGAAGTTGAAGGGGGTGATGACCCCGACCACGCCGACGGGCTTGCGCGCGACCAGGATCTGCTCCCCCCGGCGGGGGGAGGCGAACACCTCGCCGGCCTCCCGGTCGCCCTCGCCGCCGTAGAAGCGCAGGATCTGGGCTGCGCGGAGCACCTCGGCGACGCCCTCGCCCCGCGTCTTGCCTTCCTCCCGGGCGAGTTCCGCACCCCACTGTGACGCGGACGATTCGACGACGGCGGCCGCCCGGGCGAGGACGGCACCGCGCTCGTGCGCCGGGGTTCTCGCCCAGTGCCGGGCGGCGGCGCGCGCGGCGGCAACGGCCCGGTCGACGTCGTCGCCCGTGGCCGCCCGGCCGCGGGCCACGGTGACGTCCGGCTCGGCGGGGCTGATGCTCGCCAGGGCATCGGCCTCGCCGTCGAACCACTCACCGTCGATGTAGTGCTGCAGCAGAACGGGTGTCGTCATCGTGTGTCCCTTCGACGCGTCGACGGTGCGGGTCAGCGGAATGCGGCGTGACCGGTCAGGGCGCGGCCGATCGAGAGCAGGTGCATCTCGCTGGTGCCCTCGTAGGTCAGCACCGACTCGAGGTTGTTGGCGTGCCGCAGCGGCGAGTACTCGAGGGTGATTCCGCTGGCGCCGAGAATGGTTCGGCATTCGCGGGCGATGGCCAATGCCTCGCGCACGTTGTTGAGCTTGCCGAGGCTGATCTGTTCGGGGGTGACACCGGACTCGTCCTTGAGGCGGCCGAGGTGCAGCGCGAGCAGGAAACCCTTGCCGAGCTCGAGCGTCATGTCGGCCAGCTTCTCCTGGGTGAGCTGGTAGGCGGCGAGCGGACGATCGAAGACCTCCCGGGAGGCGGCGTAGTCCAACGCGGTCTCGAGGCTGTTGCGGGCCGCGCCGAGCGCGCCGAACACGATGCCGAACCGGGCCTCGTTGAGGCAGGACAGGGGGGCGCCGAGTCCGCGGGCGAGCGGCAGCTCGGCCGATGCCGGCAGGCGCACGTTGTCGAGCACCAGCTCGGAGGTCACCGAGGCCCGCAGCGACAGCTTCCGGTGGATCGGGTTGGCGGTGAAGCCGGGGGTGTCGGTGGGAACGACGAACCCGCGCACGCCCTCGTCGGTCTGGGCCCACACCGTGGCGACGTCCGCGAGATTGCCGTTGGTGATCCACATCTTGGTGCCGGTGAGGATCCAGTCCGAGCCGTCCCGGCGGGCGCGGGTGCGCATTCCCCCGGGGTTGGAACCGAAGTCGGGTTCCGTCAGGCCGAAGCACCCGATGGCGTCGCCGGAGGCGAGCCGGGGCAGCCAGTGCTCCTTCTGTTCGTCGGAGCCGTAGCGGTGGATCGAGAACATCGACAGCGAGCCCTGCACCGAGACGAAGCTGCGGAATCCGCTGTCGCCGGCCTCGAGTTCCAGGCAGGCCAGGCCGTAGCTGACGGCGTTGGTGCCGGCGCACCCGTATCCGTCCAGGTGCATGCCGAGGACGCCGAGGGCGCCGAATTCCTTCGCCAGTTCCTTGGGCAGCGTGGCGGATTCGAACCAGTTGCCGACCTCGGGGGCGAGCCGGGTCTCGACGAAGCGCCGGACGGTGGCGGCGATGTCGCGTTCGTCGGCGTCGAGCAGGGTGTCGGCGCCGAGGAGTTCGAGCGGCCGCAGGGGGCCGGTCGTGCGTGCGGGTGCGGTGGTGGTCATGTGCTGGTCCTCGGGGGAAGTAGGGGTGGTCAGAGGGCGGCGAACGCGTCGCGCAGCACCGAGAACGCTTCGGTGAGCAGTTCGTCGGAGATCGACAGCGGCGGCAGGAACCGGAGCACGTTCCCGAACGTGCCGGCCGTCAGGGTGAGGACTCCGTGGGCCTGGCAGTACCGGGCGATCTCCGCGACGGCCTCGCGGTTGGGGGTGGTCGTACCCGGCTCGACGAGTTCGACGGCGATCATGGCGCCGCGGCCACGGACGTCGCCGACGACGGGGTGGCGGGTGCCGATGTCGCGCAGTTCCCGCAGCATCAGTGCGCCGATCTCCTGGGCGCGGTCGAGCAGATGCTCGGCCTCGATCGTCTCGAAGACGCCGAGCGCCGCGGCACACGCGGCTGGGTTGCCGCTGTAGGTGCCGCCGATGCCGCCCGGATGGGCGCGGTCCATGATCTCGGCCCGACCGGTGACGGCCGCGAGCGGAAGTCCGCCGGCGAGTCCCTTCGCCGTGACGATCAGGTCCGGCACGAGACCCTCGTGCTCGCACGCGAACCACGCTCCCGTGCGGGCGATTCCGGTCTGGACCTCGTCGGCGACGACGAGGATGCCACGGTCCCGGCAGAAGTCGGCGACGCGTCGGAGGAAGCCGTCGGCGGGGACGATGAACCCACCCTCGCCCTGGATGGGTTCGACGACGACGCACGCCACCTGGTCCGCGCCGATCTGGGCGTCGACGAGCAGCCGGAACTGCTCGAACGCCTCGTCCGCGGCGCGGTCGGGCCCGCTCGGCCACCGGTAGGGGTAGGCCATCGGCGCGCGGTAGACCTCCGGGGCGAACGGGCCGAAGGAGTGCTTGTAGGGCTGGTTCTTCGCCGTCATCGTCATCGTCATCAGCGTCCGGCCGTGGAAGGCGTGGTCGAACGTGACCACGGCGGACCGACCGGTCGCCGCGCGGGCGTACTTCACGGCGTTCTCGACGGCCTCGCTGCCGGTGTTGAACAGCGCCGTGCGCTTGGCGTGCGTGCCCGGGGTCAGCCGGTTGAGGACCTCGGCAACCTCGATGTACGGCTCGTAGGGCGTGGCGAGGAAGCAGGTGTGGGTGAACTGCTGCAGCTGCGCGGTGGCGCGTTCGACGACCCGCGGCGCGGAGTTGCCGACGGTGGTGACGGCGATGCCGGAACCGAGGTCGATGAAGGAGTTCCCGTCCACGTCGACGAGCACGCCCCCGCCGCCGGCCGCCGCGTAGATCTCGGCGCCACTGGCCAGGCCCGCCGGCAGCGCGGCGGCGCGGCGCTGCGCCAGCTCGCGGGACCGGGGCCCCGGGATTTCCGTCACGATGCGACGGGCCTGCTCGAGCCCGGGCCCACCCCGTACGAGTTCCACTGCGGTCATGTCCTTCTCCCTCCGTCGGTTTCCTCGAACTGTAGGGGCGCGGATGCGAGTCGTTGATGGACTGGAAGTACAAGTTGTGCGGTTTACATGGACATCACGTACATGTCCGCCCTTGCCGGCCGCCCGCAGACTGGCGGCACACCACGGCCCACACCGGGTGATCGAAAGGACGTGCAGATGACCACCGACACCGCCCCCACGCACCCGTACGAACCGGCGCCCACCGATGTCGCCGGGGCCGCGCGGCGTCTCGCGCGCTCACAGGGTGCCGGACCGGCCCTGCTGTTCGTGGAGGACTCGACCTCCGACGGCACCGCCTGCGCCGTCATGAGATGGCCGGGCCGGGATCCACTGCTGGCCGACTCCGTCCACACGTTCGAACACTTCGGACTGCGGATCGACGATCACGAACTCCTGACGGCCGGCGACGAGGACCGCCGGGTGCATCGGTTCGCGCTGGTCACGCCCGCGGAGTGGGAGCCGGGTTCGCCGCGCCGGGTGGCGGCGGTCTTCGACGCCCATGCGCAGGGCCGCACCGTTGTCGACGGGTACTCCCGCCTCGCCGTCGTCGCCGAGGTGGGCGTGCGGGACATCGCCCTGATCCGGGCCGCCGCCCGCTTCGCCCGCCAGGCGGGACTGATCATGTCGGAACGGTACGTCGTCGACACGCTCTGCCGGCATCCCGGATTCGTCGAGGCACTCGTCGCCTGCTTCGACGCGCGCTTCGACCCGGATCGGCACGCCCGGGACGTCGCCGCCGAACAGGCACTCGCCGAGCGGCGCGGCGCGGCGGAAAGCCTCGACGAGGACCGCATCCTGCGCAGCCTGGAATCGTTCGTCACCGCCATCGTGCGCACCAACTGGTACCAGTGCGACGAACACGGCGCACCGAAACCGTACGGCGCATTCATGCTCGATTCGGTTCGTCTCGCCGATCCCGGACCTGTGGTTCCGCACCGCGAGATCTTCGTCCACTCGGACGACATGGAGGGCATCCACGTGCGGAGCGGCACCGTCGCCCGCGGTGGGCTACGGTTCTCGGACCGCCCGGAGGACTACCGCACCGAGGTCCTCGGTCTGATGAAGACGCAGGTGGTCAAGAACGCTCCCATCGTCCCCGTCGGTGCCAAGGGCGCGTTCGTCCGCAGAAGCCCGGATATTTCTCCTGCCCAGGCATATTCGACGTTCGTCCGGGGAATGCTCGACCTCGCCGACAACATCGTCGACGGGCAGATCGTGCACCCGGACCGCACCGTCGTCCACGGCGGGGACGACGCCTATCTGGTGGTGGCCGCGGACAAGGGCACGGCCCGGTTCTCCGACCTGGCGAACTCCATCGCCGCGGAGTACGACTACTGGCTCGGCGACGCCTTCGCCTCGGGCGGATCGAGCGGATACGACCACAAGGCGATGGGCATCACCGCACGCGGCGCGTGGGTCGCGGTCCGCGAGCACTTCGCCGACCTCGGCATCGACGTGGACACCACCGAGGTGACGGCGGTGGGGATCGGGGACATGTCCGGCGACGTCTTCGGCAACGGGATGCTGCTCTCGCCGCACCTGCGCCTCGTCGGCGCCTTCGACCACCGGCACATCTTCCTCGACCCGGACCCGGACACCGTCCGGGCCTATGCGGAGCGCCGCCGGCTGTTCGAGCTTCCCGGATCGAGCTGGGACGACTTCGACCGCGACATCCTCTCCCCCGGGGGAGGCGTGTGGCCGCGCTCCGCGAAGTCCGTCACCGTCCCGGAACCGGCACGGCGCCTGCTCGGACTGTCCCACCCGACCACCACCCCGGACGAGTTGATCAAGGCGCTGCTGACAGCGCCGGTGGATCTGCTCTGGAACGGCGGCGTCGGCACCTACGTCAAGGCATCCGCCGAAAGCCACACGGATGCGGCCGATCCGGCAAACGACCCCGTCCGTGTCGACGCCTCGCAGCTGCGGTGTCGCGTCGTCGGCGAGGGCGGCAACCTCGGCTTCACGCAGCGGGCCCGCATCGAGTTCGCGGCCGCGGGCGGGCGCGTCAATGCGGACTTCATCGACAACGCGGCCGGCGTCGCCACCTCCGACGCCGAGGTGAACCTGAAGATCGCCCTCGAATCCGCGCGGCGCAGAGGAGGTCTGACCCTCGAGGACCGCAACCGGCTGCTCGACGACGCCCGCGACGAGGTGGCCCGGACGGTGCTGCGCACGAACCGGGACCAGTCGGTGGCGCTCGGACTCGCCGTCTCGCGCGCAGCCCGGCTGCTCGGCAGGCACGAGCGGCTCATCATCCACCTCGAGACCGGCGGCGGGCTCCGGCGCAGCACCGAGGTGCTGCCCACCGTCCAGGAACTGGCCGCGCGAGCCGGCGCCGGCCGCGGGTTGACCAGGCCGGAGATCGCGGTGCTGCTCGCGCGGTCGAAGAACGTCGTGTGCCGGGATCTGCTCGAGTCGGACGTGCCCGACGACCCCGTCTTCGCCGACGTCGCCCTCGAGTACTTCCCCGAGCGCATGCGGGACGTGCTGCAGGACGAGATCCGGCACCATCCCCTGCGCCGCGAGATCGTCGCGACCCGGATCGCCTCCGATCTCGTCGATCACGTCGGTCCGGGGATGATCTATCAGCTCGAGGAACGGCTCGGGGTGCGCACGCCGGCGGTCGCCCGGGCGTACGCGGTGATCCGGGCGGTGTTCGACACCGACCGGTTGTGGGCCCAGGCACGCGACGGCGCCGACCGCTGGGAGCGTCTCGGCGCCGTGCAGGGGTTCGTCGAGCATGCGGCCTCGTGGATCCTGCGGCTGCGGCCGTCGCCGCTCGACGTGACCGCCGAGATCACCCGGCTGCGTGCCGGAGTCGGGGATCTGCTCGGGGACGCCGTGACGGGCGCCGAACCGGACTTCCGGTTTCTCGGCGAGTGCCCGGCCCTGGTCGACACCGCGTACACGCTGGACTGTCCGGCCCGCATCGTCGCCCGGGTGCACGCCGCCACGGGATCGCTGCTCGGAATCGACGGGATGTCACCGGACCTGGCCGCCGGATCCCACACCTGGTGGGACAGCACGGCGATCGCCACCGTGCGGGACGAACTCGCCGAACGCCGCCACGACCTCGTGGCCGCGATCCTGCGCCGGGACGGCGCGCCGACCGATCCGGCCGACGTCGACGAGGTCCTGGCGCGGTGGCAGGCGCGGGTCCCGGACTCGATCGCCCGGGTCACGCGCCTGACCACCGAACTGCGTGAGAACGGGCTCGTCGATCTGCCGCGGGCGTGCACGCTCGGCGCGGAACTGCGCCTGCTCGTGCGCGCGACGGAGCGGTGACCGCCTCAGCCGGCCATCTCGAGTTCACCCATGCGGGCCCACTCGACGCCGGGGATCTCGGTGTTGAGGATCCTCGGCGTCTCGCTCAGCGCGGGGCGCATGGCGTCGAGTCCCTTGCGGAAGTGGTCGGCACCGACGTGGGCGGCGCCGGCCTCGCCGTCGCGGAACGCCTCGACGAGCACGTACTCGGACGGGTCGTCCACGCTGCGGGACCACTCGAACCACAGGTTGCCGGGTTCGGCCCGGGTCGCCGCGGTGAATTCTCTTGTGAGCGAGAGCCAGTCGTCCTGATGTTCGGGACGAACCCGGAACTTGACCACGATGAAGATCATTGCGTACTCCGATCCTGTCGGGCAGTGGTGGGCACGGCGGCGGCCGGTCGCCCCGGAGGGAAGCGACCGACGAGGCCCGGCCGCCGCCGAGACCGTCCCCCGGCGATCAGTAGATGTTGGACGGGCGGACCATGCCCTCGGCCAGGTCCCCGAAGCCGGGCGCGTGGATCGCCCCGGGGTTGCCGAAGACCTCCTCCACGATCGCGGTCTCGGTGGTGATGAGCAGCGCCGCGATGGACGCGGCGCTCTCGAGTGCGGCGCGGGTGACCTTGAACGGGTCGACGACGCCCTCGTCGAACATGTCGCCGTACTTGCCGGAGAGGGCATTGAACCCGTGTCCCGACGGCAGCCCCGCGACGACCTCCACGACCTCGTCGCCGTCGAAGCCGGCGTTGACCGCGATCCACCGGAGCGGCTCGGGCAGGGCACGCCGCACCACGTCGCGGCCGATGCCTTCGTCGCCGGGCAGGTCGAGGTCGGCCAGCGCCCGGTGCGCCTGCCCCAGTGCGGTGCCGCCCCCGGCGACGATGCCGTCCTCGAGGGCGGCCCGGGTGGCGGCCAGGGCATCCTCGACGCGCAGCATGCGTTCCTTGAGTTCGACGCTGGTGGCGCCGCCGACGCGGATGACGGCGACCCGGCCGGTGAGCCGGGCGATGCGCAGCTGGAGGCTGTCCTGGTCGGCGTCGATCCGGGCCCGTCCGAGCTGCGCCTCGAGCTGCGCGATCCGCGCATCGAGGAGACTCTGATCGCCGTGGCCGCCGACGATCGTCGTCTCGTTCTCGGTGACGGTGATCCGGTCGCAGGAACCGAGGTGCTCGGCCGTCACCTCGGACAGTTCGACGCCGGTGTCCTTGGCGACGACGTGCCCGCCCAGGGCGACCGCGAGGTCCTGCAGCTCGGCGACGCGCCGGTGTCCGAAGCCGGGCGCCCGCACGACGACGGACTGCATGGTGTTGTGCATGTTGCCGCCGACGAGGAGCTGCAGGGCGGGGCCGTCGACGTCCTCGGCCAGCACGACGAGGGGCCGATCGGCGCGTTTGGCCGCCTCGATGCTCGGCATGATCTCCTGCACCTGGGTGATCTTCTTGTTGGTCAACAGGATCAGCGGGTTCTCGTGGACCGCTTCCATGCGCTCGGGGTTGGTCACCATGTAGCCGGAGATGTAGCCGTGGTCGAATTCGATGCCGTCGACGACGCTCACCGACATTCCGAGGGTTTCGCTCTCCTCGGTGGTGACGATGCCGGACCTGCCCACGTGGGAGACCGCCTCGGCGATGGCCTCGCCGATGGCCTCGTCGTCGCTCGCGGCGAGGGTCGCGATCCGCTCGAGATCCTTGCGTCCGTCGACCTGCACCGAGCGGTCCCGCAGTGCCTCGACGACGACGGGGACGGTGCGTTCGATGCCGCGCCGCACCCGCATGGGATTGGCACCGGCGTCGACGGCACGCATTCCCTCGCGGACCATGGCCTGCGCCAGCACGGTCGCGGTCGTGGTGCCGTCACCGACGACGCCGTTGGTCTTCATCGCCACTTCCTTGACCAGCTGCGCGCCCATGTTGGCGAACGGATCCCGCAGCTGGATCTCGCGGGCGATCGTGACACCGTCGTTGGTGATGGTGGGCGGGCCGGTCAGCTTCTCGAGCACCGCGTTGCGGCCCTTGGGGCCGAGGGTCACCTTGACCGCGTCGGCGAGCGCGTTGACCCCGTACTCGAGAAGGAGACGTGCCTCCTGGTTGAACCGCAGATCCTTGGCCATGGCTGGGCTTCCTTTCGTGCTGACTGTGCGGGGTGCGGTTCAGGGGACGAGGATCGCGCGGCCGCGGACCCGTCCCGCGTCGAGGTCGTCGATCGCCTGCTGGAACTGCTCGAGCGGATATTTCGTGGTGTGCAGCGTGACTTTTCCCTGGGCGGCGAGGGCCATGAGCTCCTGCAGGTCGTTGTAGGAGCCGACGAGATTGCCGATGAAGTTGATCTCGGTGGAGATCACGTCGATCGTGGGGACGTCGATGTTCTCGCCGTATCCGACGACGTAGTAGTTGCCGGCCCGGCGCAGCATCGCGACGCCGTCCCTCGTGGCGCCGCCTTCGCCGACGAAGTCCACGACGGCCTCGGCGCCGCCGCCGCCGGTCAGCTCGAGCACCTGCTGCACGTGGGTGCCGTCGGCGACGATGCCGTGGTCGGCACCGATCTCGACGGCCAGCGCGACGGCGGCCGGGTTGCGGTCCACCACGATCAGGGTCGCCGCGGAGACCGCCTTCAGGACCTGGATGCCGATGTGGCCGAGGCCGCCCGCGCCGATCATGACGCACACGTCGCCCGGTCGCGTCGCCCGGGCGGCCTTGGCGACCGCGTGGTAGGCCGTGAGCCCCGCGTCGGCGAGGGCGGCGACGTCGGACGGCTCGAGCGAGTCGTCGATCCGGACCACGCTGCGCGCGGTGGTGCGCAGGTACTCGGCGTAGCCGCCGTGGGTATCGATGCCGGGGAACCGGCTGTTCTCGCAGTGCACGTCGTCGCCGAACCGGCACGCGCGGCAGAGTCCGCACGTGATGAGGGGGTGGAGGATGACCTTGTCGCCCACGGCCACATTGGTGACGGCGTCGCCCACCGCGTGGACCCAGCCGGCGTTCTCGTGGCCGATCGTGTACGGCAGGACCACGCCGCTCTTCTCGGCCCACTGCCCCTCGAGGATGTGGATGTCGGTGCGGCACACGCCCGCTCCGCCGATGCGGACGACGACGTCGAGCGGACCCTCGATCTTCGGCTCGGGGATCTCCTCGAGCTGGAGCTTGGTGTGGTACCCCACGACCTGCACGGCCTTCATGACACTCTCCTGACGATTTCGGAACAACTGGTTCGGACGTCGGCGACCCGGGGCGTTGCCGATCCGCCGTCGCTGTCGGCGTACCGGGTCGCGAGCAGCCCACGGCAGAAGTGTGCGTTCCCCTCCATGGAGATCCGCACGGACTTGGCGAACCGCAGCCGCATCGGTACCGCCTCCCGGGGGATCGGCCGCCCGTCGTCGTCGACGAACACCCGGCTGGCCGGGCACAGGCTCAGGCCGATGTCGAGTCGCCGGCGTATCAGGGCCGCCTTCTGCCGGCCGGGCGGTATGTCGCTCAGCGTCAGCGACGGGATGTCGTCGACGGTGAGCTCGGAGTGCTTCAACAGGTTCTCGAGGCAGCGTTCCAGGGCGGCGAGGTGCGCCTTGCGCCGGAACGTGCGGCGCAGCTCGTCGAGGTTCTCCTCCGCCTCGGAGCCGAAGGTGCCCCGGTAGCCGGCGTCGGCGGCGAGACCGCTGTTGATCTTGCCGCTGTCGTGGTGGTCGTCGAGAAGGATTCGCACGTGCCCGATGTCCTCGATCGCCCGCAGGGCGTCCTGCGCGTCGGATGCCATGAGGTAGGCGAAGTTCGGCGAACAGAACGCGGTGGGCAGCCGCAGGTGCACGGTCACCCCGTCGTCGTCCAGGACCACCGACCGCACGAAGCCGAGATCGGTGATCGGCTCGTCCAGTTCGGGATCGACCACGGTGCCGAGCGCGGCGAGGACGTCGCCGCTCGACACCGGAGCCGCGGTCACGACGACACCGCCTGCTGCGCTCCCGCGGCGACCTCGACCCCCTCCTGTCCGGCCGGCTCGGGCAGCCGCAGGTGTTCCGGGACGTCGATGTCGTAGAGCGCCGCAGCGTTGAGGCCGAGGATCTTCTTCTTCTGTTCGACGGTGATCGGCGCGTATTCGGTCATGTCCTCCGGGATCTGGAAGTCCACGAACTTCTCGATCAGCCACTTGGGGGTCCACAGCGCGTAGTCGCTGGCGAACAGGATCTTGTCCTCGCCGAGCCAGTAGAGCAGCTCGCCGATGATCTGGGCGAAGTACCGCGGCCGGGTGTGGATGAACGGGATCGCCACGGCCAGACCGCCGTACACGTTGGATTCCTGGGTGGCGATCCAGCAGAAGTCCTCGAGCCGGGGCAGCCCCACATGCTCGACGACGAAGCGCAGGTCGAGGTAGTCCGTGGCGACCTTGTCCACGTCGGCGACGTCGAAGGCGTCGCGGTCCAGCGGCCGGATCGTGGGGCCCTTGTGCACGTGGATGTTCTTGATCCCCAGCTCGATGCACTCCTCGAGGTAGCGCCGCGACCACGGGTCGTCGAGCTTGTACCCGCGGGAGTCGCCGTGCCATTCGGCGGTGTAGAGCTTGACGCCCTGGAGGTTCATCCGTTCGGCGTCCCGGCGCAGCTGTTCGAGGCCGGCCTCCCCGTGGCGGGGGTCGTAGGCGTGGTTGTAGGTGAGCTTGTCGGGGTGCTTGCGGGTGAGCCCGAAGGCCTCCTCGGTCTGCCCGAACCCGGTGCGGTAGAAGTCGCTCAACAGGGTGGCCTGGAAGATCGCGTGATCCACGTGGCCGTCCACGAAGAGGTCTTTCATGAGGCGTTCGCCGCCGTAGTAGGTGTAGGTGTCGTAGTCCCACACCTCCTCCTCGGGGCTGAGGTTCTTGTGGTAGTCGTAGAAGCAGTCGATGAACTGCCGCCCGTGCACGTTCTTCTGGTTCGACTCGCGGCCGTCCCAGATGTGCACGTGGCCGTCCACGATGAAGTACTGCTGTCCGTCCTTCTCGTACATCGCTTCCCTCGTTCTGTCGTGTGCCGGTGGTGGATCGGGAGCCGTCCGGGCCCGCATGCGGGCCCGGACGGCCGCGGTCAGTGCGCCGTGAGATCGAATCCGATGTACTCGGCGGCGTCCTCGGGACTGGCGAAGAGCATCGTCTTGTCATCGAGATGCACCATGCGCCCGTAGTGGGTGGAGCTGATCTCCTCGAAGACGGAGCCGTCGAAGTCGGAACCGAGAGCGTCGGTGAGCTCCTCGTAGTCGAACTCGAGGCGGTTGACACCGTCGACGCGGATCATCGACGGGTACTCCGTCAGCTCCACACCATCCTTGGCGCCCATCACTTCTGCGACGACGCGGCCGATGGGGGTGTTCATCAGGGTGACGCCACACATGTTGGAGAACTCGGTGGCCGATCCGAATTGCATGCTCACTTGTCCAACTCCTTCGGGGTGTCGAGTCCGAGATCCTCGAGCAGGGACCGGAACTTCGCCTCGGCCGCATCCAGGCTGGAGGCGAACGTGACCGCCTTGTCGGCCGGCTGCGACCAGATCGGCTGCAGAGCGCGCGCGGCGTCGAGGCAGCGCGGTACCCACGTCGCCAGCCACGTCCCGAACAGCTCCTTGTTCGACTCGCCGAATTGCTCGTCGCGGGTGAGCAGCCGGAAGAGGTTGCGCGTGTAGGCGAGATCCCGGTCGTAGTCGTGCTCACCGGTGCCGACGATCGTCGGCGTGATGTAGTCGCCGTTGCGGGCGGCGATCTGCATGACCAGTTCGCTGCGGAACAGCGAGCCGACGAGCTGCTCGAAGACGATGTTGGTGGCGAAGAGCAGCTCGCACCAGTCCGGCACCGCGGTGAGCCGTTCGACGACCTCGCGGGTGGGCTGCCATTCGGGTGCCGACTGCCAGACCTCCTTGTGGGCGGCCCCCTCGAACGGTATCCCGGCCTCGGACAGGTCGAGGTTGAACAGGGCGAGGTCCTGCGCGAACCGCATCTTGTGCGCCGCGTTGACCGCCACCGCGGTGTTGATCATGTTCGTGGGCCCGGAGCGCTGGATGGAGGTGAACACGTGCAGCGCCAGACCGTTCTCGGCGTGCATCCAGGCACCGAGATTGCGTTCGATGAACTTCAGCCACGGCGTGTTCCAGCCGTCGTAGGCGCGGGCGCGCTTGGCGTTCTGCAGGCACAGGTCCACCTGGCGCACGACCGCCGCGTTGTTGCGGTAGATCGTCTGGTCCCACTCCTCGTTGGGGTCGAGGAAGGCGTGCCAGTTCGACGACTTCGCGGTCGTCCATTCCTGGGGGTATCCGCCCGGTCCGTCGCCGAAGCCGTAGATCCAGCCCTGCGACAGGTGCCGCTCGGGGTCGGGCTGGACGTCGACGGTGACGTCCTCGTACATCGTCGAGCGCTTCTTGGCCGGCGTGTAGTAGGTGAAGGTGCGGCTGCGGGAGCTGGGGAACTCCAGCGCGCCGGCTTCGGAGTCGGTGAACTCGATCTTCGGGAAGCTACGGTGCTTGGAGTCGGTAGATGCGGTCATCTCGTTTCTCACTTCTGTCGGGGAAGGAGCGGTGTGGTTTCCTACGGGCCTACTCGAAGGCGGGGCTGGTGAACTTGTCGTAGAAGATCTGGTCCTTCGGGGTGTTGTGCACCTCGAGCAGTTCCAGGGCGGCATCGACCATGGGTGGCGGCCCGCACAGGTAGACCTCGCACCGGTGGATGTCCGGCTCGCGGCGGTCCACGATGTCGGTGACGTTGCCTTCCTCGACCTCCGGCAGTCCGGACGGCGCCGGCTCCGCCGACTCCGAGAGGCAGGGCACGAACACGAAGTCCGTCAGGGTCTTTCCCAGTTCGAGGATCTCGTCGAGGTAGAACAGATCCGCCGGCGTGCGGGCACCGTAGTAGAACCGGACCGGACGGGTGCTGCCGGTCTCGCTCATGTGCCGCAGCAACGACAGCAGCGGAGCCATCCCCGCGCCGCCTCCGATGAAGACCATCGGCAGGACGTGACCGTCCTTGACGGTGAAGGATCCGTACGGTCCGGTCAGGGTGATCTCGTCGCCCACCGAGATGCCGTCCTCGAGCAGACCGGCGAACTTGCCACCGGGGTACTTCTTGATGAGGAACTCGACATGTCCCGGCGTCGCTTGCGTCGTCGCCATGGAGAACGAGCGACGCTCCTCGGTTCCCGGGATTGTCAGGTCGGAGTACTGACCGGGTTTGAACTCGTAGGCCGTGGGTTCGACGGGCTCGAGGTGCAGCGACACGATGTCCCTGGTCATCGGCTCGATCGCGGTGACCCGGGACCGCACCTCTTGAATCGGAATTCCACCCAGGAGTTCGTCCTCGTCGAAGTTGAGCAGTTCGATGGTGCAGTCGCTGTATGCGGTCGAGCGGCAGAGCAGTACGTGCCCCTCGTCGGTCTCGGCGTCGTTGCAGGCGAACGTCGAATAGTCCTCCATCTGGATGTCGCCGTCGAGGACGAAGGATTTGCAGGCCGAGCAACGCCCCTCGCGGCAGCCGTGCATCAGATGGATGCCCTGCCGGAAGGCGGCGTCGAGGATGTACTCGTCCTCGCCGACTTCCATCTCGATGTCGACGGGCTCGAAATTGATGCGGTGCTTGTCGGCCACGGGGGTGTCTCCTGGGCTCTGGAAGGATAGTGCTGGGTGCGGTGGGCGGCGCAGGGTCTGCGCGGCGCCGCCCACCGGGCCTTGTGTCAGAGCGGCGTAGCGCCGGCGCGGTACGCCGCGACGTGCGCCTCGCGTTCTGCGTCGGACATCTGGTTCAGCAACACGTTCGGGCTCTGGAAGGTGTTGCCCCGCACGTCGTCGAGGGTCCACATCTTCTTCGGGTCGAGGTCGAGGTGCGGCTGACCGACGAGGGTCCTGCCGTCGTCGCGCACGTACCCGAGGTCCTGCACGATGTCGGCGAGGTCCTTGTCATGGTGCAGGGTCTCCCATTCACGGAAGCCGGTGAGGCGGCCCATGTTCGGGGTGGGACGGCCCTCGTACTCGCTGCGGAACGCGACGGCGTCGGTCCAGTAGCAGGTCTCCGAGCAGTAGGTCCGCCACTGGTCGTCCACCTTCTCCACGACCATGTCCTCGCGGATGAGGGCGGGCACCATGCACGTCCAGCAGCGGTGCGGGTACTGGTACCCGACCTCCTCGAACGCGATCGGCTTGTTGCGGCCGGGGTAGGCGAGACGGTTGTAGTTCTCCCACCACTTGCCGTACTTGGAATACCAGCCCGGGTACTTGTGCTCGAACCACTCGAAGTCGGCGTCGGTCATGGCGTCGATCCGCCAGTAGTTCACCGGCCAGCCCGTCGCGAAGAACCGGGCCACCTCGTGGACGTAGCCCTTCTCGGTGATGCGCTTCCACGCCTCCTCGACGAGGTCGTGCGGAATGGTCAGCCCGTACTTCTCGAGCGGGATGAGGTAGCTGCGGTAGTAGTCGTCGTAGATCCACCGCCGCCACATCTCGGCGTAGCTCTCGCGGTCCTTGCGGCGGTCCTTGGTGCCGTACTCGATGAAGGTGCCGATCGCGGCGTCGACCACGCAGTGGTTGTTCCACCACGCGTACCGCAGGTCCCGCTCGAGCAGCGGCCGGTTCCGCTCGTCGGCCAGGGCCATGAGCAGGATCGAGTAGCCGTTGGAGATGTGCCGCGACTCGTCGGACTGTACCGAGTGGAACACGGTGGGCAGCAGGTAGTCGCCGTTGGCGGCCGCCTCGTCGGGCATCGCCACGAACAGGGTGTTCGTGAAGGCGGTCTCCGCGACCACGGTCAGATAGATGTTGGCCGCGGTGATCGCGTCACCGGTGATGAAGCCCTCCCCGAACTGCCGGCCGATGGTGCCCGCGTAGTTGTTCGCGAACGCCTTCTCGGTCATGTCGAACCCGGCCGGGTCGATGTAGTTGTTCATGTACAGCTTCTTGAGGTTCATCTGGATCGTCGAGTGACGAACCTCGTCGATCATCTGCACCGCGAGCCCGTTGTGGATCTCCGGGTTGGGCACCGCGTCGATGGCCATCGGCATCGCGCGGGCCGCCGAGATCTCCGGGAAGGGGATGATCGAGAGGAACAGCTTCTGCCATTCCAGCCAGCGCTGCTGGACCTGCCGGAACATGTTGCCGCGGATGGCGCCGTCCATCGCGCCGTAGACCCGGTTGTCCTTCTCCTCCTCCATGGGGAAGTAGGACCGCATGATCTGCTTGAGAGGGTCCTTCTTGGGGGCCTTCTCGAACGTGTAGTCGGTGCCGAAGCGGGTGGCCGGCGTCGCGAACGTCGGTTCCCACGACAGCTCGGTGATCTTCGCATGGGCCTTGGTCAGGCTCTGCCTACTCAATGTGCGCCTCCTGGATCGGGAGCCGGCTCTGTGCCAGCCGTGGACGGTGGGGTGTGGATGCAGATACAACCCGCGGGCACCGGCCGGATCTGTCTCAATGTGAGACGCAGGTCACATTCGGCGTTATTACCCTTGTGGGCGCAGGGCCCGATGAGAATGTCCCCGTGACAACTCGAGACGACCGGGAGACCGAGGTGGGTGAATTCAGCCGGAGCAGTTCCCAGGACCACATGTCGCTCCAGGAGGCACGCGAGTCGTTCCACTCGGCCGATCAGGCCTCGGACGATCCCGGCGACCGCCGGGTCCGGAACTGGCTGCGGGTCTCGTGGCTGCGGTCGCGCGCGGCGAAGGTCGACGTGGACCGTCCGAGCGCCGGCTACGTCGAACCGCTCCCGGTCGACACCGTCCTCACCCGCGCGGCCCGCCCGGTGCTGTCCGCGCTGTCGGCGGAGATCGAGAACGAGCCGGTGTCCCTGATCCTCACCGACGCCAAGGGCACCGTGCTCAGCCGCTACGGCGGTGACCGCGGCCTGCTGACCGCCCTGGACGGGGTCGACCTCGCTCCCGGCTTCCGCTACGCCGAGTCCCAGGTGGGGACCAACGGCATCGGGACCGCGCTCGAGGTCGGTGCACCCCTGCTGATCCGGGGGGACGAGCACTACAGCGGGCACCTGCGGTTGTTTTCCTGCGCCGGGGCCCTGGTGACACACCCGATCACCGGGACGCTCCTCGGCGTCGTGGACCTGACCACCAAGACCGAGAACACGAACTCGCTGCTGTTGTCCTTCGCCAAGCTGGCCGCCACCCGCATCAGGGAACGGATCCTCGAGGAGGCCAACGAACTGGACCGGGCCCTCCTGCACGACTACCACGCGGCCTGCCAGCATTCGGGTCGCCCGGTCATCGCCGTCGGCGACGAGGTCCTGATGATGAACGCCCAGACCCAGCAGCAGTTCGACTCCCGCGACCAGGCCGCGATCATCGACCGGACCCGCGACGCCCGCGGGCGGGCCGAACCGTTCACGATGCTCGCCGACCTGCCGAGCGGGATCACGGCGCGGTTGTCCTACCAGCCGACCTTCGTCGAGGACAGGCTCGCGGGCGGGGTCGTGCGGATCAAGGAGCAACTCGCCCGGACCCGGAGCCCGCGGGCCGCGAAACAGCCGGCGTTGCGCGCGCTGGCCGGTCGCAGCGCGCAGTGGCAGCACACCGTCCACGGTGTCGTCGAGGCCTGCCGGCGCCGGGAATGGCTCGTGCTCGACGGCGAACCCGGCGTCGGCAAGACCGCGCTGGTCCGGGCCGCACACGAGCACGTCCGGAGCGACCGCGGCCTCGCGGTGCTCGACGCGGCCGCGGTCGGCGGCGGGGAGCTGCTGGAGCAGGCGTCGGCCGCGCTCGAGGGCGGCTCCGACCTGGCGGTGCTGCACGCCCACGCCCTCGGCGACGCCGATCTCGCCGGTCTCGGCCAGCTCCTGCAGACCGTCACGCCGGACACCCTTCCGGACGACCCGTGGGTGGCGCTGACCATGCAACCCCCGCAGGAGGAGAGCGACACCCACTCCCTGCTCCGGCTCTTTCCGAAGACGCTCTCCGTTCCCCCGCTGCGCCATCATCTCGAGGATGTCCCCGATCTGGTGCGCTTCCTCCTCGACGCCGGCGGCGCCACCGACCTCACGCTCTCGCCGACCGCGGCGAACCAGCTCATGCGGCTGTCGTGGCAGGGGAACGTGACCCATCTGCGCAGCGTCCTCGAGGAGACCTGCCGGCGCCGGCGCTCGGGGACCGTCGAGCTCGCGGACCTGCCCGCCGAGTGCCGGGCGACGACCCGCCGGAACCTGACCCGGCTCGAGTCCCTCGAGCGGGACGCGATCGTGGACGCACTGGCCCTGCACGGAGGCGACAAGGCGGCGGCCGCGAAGGCGCTCGGCATGTCGCGGGCGACGATCTACCGCAAGATCCGCGAGTTCGGCATCACCCTCTGATTCCGAACATCAAGTGCCCGTGTCAAATTGAGACTCCGGGACACCGCTCCTCAGGAAACACTCCTGAGCGCAGAGACGTTCACCCCACCAGCCCGGGGTGACCAGACAGGAGTGATCGATGACCGACCACAACGGACTCACCACCGCCGCCGGCGCGCCGGTGCCGGACAACCAGAACAGTCTCACGGCCGGGGCGCGCGGACCCATGCTGCTCCAGGACGTGTGGTTCCTCGAGAAGCTCGCGCACTTCGACCGCGAGGTCATCCCCGAACGACGCATGCATGCAAAGGGTTCCGGAGCGTTCGGCACCTTCCGCGTCACGCACGACATCACCCGGCACACCCGGGCCGCGGTGTTCTCCGCCGTGGGCAAGCAGACGGAGGTTTTCGTCCGTTTCTCCACGGTCGCGGGGGAGCGCGGTGCCGCCGACGCCGAACGCGACATCCGCGGGTTCGCCGTCCGCTTCTACACCGAGGAGGGCAACTGGGACGTCGTCGGCAACAACACGCCGGTGTTCTTCTTCCGCGACCCGCTCAAGTTCCCCGACCTCAACCACGCCGTGAAGCGGGATCCACGGACCAATCTTCGCGACCCCGAGAACAACTGGGATTTCTGGACCAACCTGCCGGAGGCACTGCACCAGGTCACGATCGTCATGTCCGACCGCGGCATCCCCGACGGGTACCGGCACATGCACGGATTCGGCTCGCACACGTACTCGTTCGTCGATGCCGAGGGCACCCGCTCGTGGGTGAAGTTCCACTTCCGCACCCAGCAGGGCATCAGGAACCTCACCGACGAGGAGGCCGCGGCCGTGATCGCCGGCGACCGCGAATCCGCCCAGCGGGACCTGTACGAGGCGATCGAATCCGGCAACCACCCGAAGTGGACGCTGTACGTGCAGATCATGCCCGAGTCCGACGCGGCGACGTACAGGTACCACCCCTTCGACCTGACCAAGGTGTGGTCCAAGAAGGACTACCCGCTCATCGAGGTCGGCGAGCTGGAACTGAACCGCAACCCGGACAACTACCACGCCGACGTCGAGCAGGCCGCCTTCTCCCCGGCGAACATCGTTCCCGGCATCGGGTTCTCACCCGACCGGATGCTCCAGGGCCGGCTCTTCTCGTACGGGGACGCCGCGCGTTACCGGCTCGGCGTGAACCACCATCAGATCCCGGTGAACTGCCCGCGGGCCGCCGCGCACGTGAACTCCTTCCACCGCGACGGCGCGATGCGCGTGGACGGAAACCAGGGCAGCGTCCCGAGCATCGAGCCGAACTCGTACGGCCGCTTCCGGGAGCAGTCCCGGTACGCCGAACCGCCGCTCGCGGTGGGCGCGGTCGCGGACCGGTTCGATCATCGCGCGGACGACGACAACTACTTCGAGCAGCCGGGAATCCTGTTCCGCGGCATGTCCGCCGAGCAGCAGACGGCACTGTTCGAGAACACCGCGCGTGCCATCACGGGGGCATCGGCGGCGACGATCGAGCGGCACATCGCCAACTGCACCCGGGCCGATCCGGCCTACGGCGAGGGAGTTCGCAAGGCCTGTGAGGCACTCGGGGCTCTGTGAGTCCCGTGGTGTCCCCCGCCCCGGACGGGTACGGGGGACACCACCTCACCCCAGCCAGTCCAGCACCGCGGCCGCGGTCCACGACTGCTGCATGCTGCCGAGCGGCTCGCCGGTGAACGGCTCGTAGTACTCGGCGAACGAGCCGTCGCTGGCCTGCCGCAGACCCTCCGCTCGCAGCAGATGAGCGCGCTCCGCCCAGCCGCGGCGGGCGAACGTCCACGAGAACAGCCACGTCATCACCGGCCACACCGGCCCCCGCCAGTACTCGCGCGGACGGAAGTCCCGGGAGACGGGGGAGGTGGACGGCGGCACCGCGTAGCGCAGGTCGGGGTGGCCGCAGAACTTCGGGCCCTCGAAGGTGCGCAGCAGGGCCCGTTCGGTGCCGCGGGGCAGGCCGCCGCACAGCAACGGCGCGAACATCGCGAGCGTGTCGGTGGCCATCCAGCGGCCGCTGCGCAGGTCGAAGTCCTTGGCGGCGCCGGTGCGCGGATCGGTGGTGTCGAGCACGCCGCGGCGGAACCGCTCCGCGTATTCGTGCAACTCGCGGACGTCGGCGTTCGGGCGCGAATGCTCCTCCCCGATGACGGCGAGCACGTCGCACGCGAGGGCGAACACGGCACTGACGAACACGTCCTCGACGGCGAAGCTCATGGCCGTGGCCAGGGCGTCGTCGTCGTAGCGCACTTCCTTCATCTCCTCGAGCAGCCACAGATAGCGGGCGTACTCGGCGTCCGTCGGCCGCTGAGTCGGGTCGCCGACGTGGGCGAGGTCCTCGCGCCGGAACGTCGGCACCGCCCCGGCGACGACGTTCGCGTAGGCCGCGTCCCACCGGGGCGAGTTGTCCATGCCCGATTCCCAGCCGTGGTAGAGCGCGATGCGGCCGTTGCCGTCGAGGTCCCGGGCGCGGGCCAGCCACCGGTGCCAGCGCACCAGGTCGGGCCAGCGGCGGTCCAGGAACTCCTCGGCGACAGCGCGGGTGCTGCGGCCGTGCCGGCGGCTGTGGTCGAGGATGCGCTGCACCGCGACGGCGTGCACGGGCGGCTGGGTGATGCCCGACGTCTGCGGGCCCAGTGGCGCGGCGGCGGCGAGATCGGTGCAGGCCCAGCGCGCCGGACCCGGAAAGTAGCCGTCCACCCCGCTCGCGAACACGATGTGCGGGATCATGCCGTTGCGCCACTGCGCCGAGAGCAGGGTGTCGAGTTCGACGACGGCCCGCTCGACGCTCAACGGGGCCAGCCCCACCGCGACGAACGCCGCGTCCCAGCTCCACATGTGCGGATACAGCTTCGGGGCGGCACTGGTCATCGTGCCGAGGTCGTTGCCGCGCAGCAGGTAGGCAGCCCGCGCGGCGAGCTGCGTGTGGGTGAATCCGCGGTCCGGCATCGCATCATTGTGCGACCGTCCCGGCGCGGGCGCGCGCCGAGGGGCAGGTGGACCGTCCGTCGCGAGGTGTCGGAAATCGGACACCTACATGCGTCCCGACCGTTGTTTCTGTCCGAAACGGCGCACCGATCGGTGCCGACGCCCACCAACCTTTCCGCACGAGACCTACGGTGGGATACGGAAACCGTCCCCCGGCCCCGAGGAGTATCGGCAGATGAGGATCACCGGCGCAGTCCTGGAGGAGATCGGCCGGCCGCGGCCGTTCGCCGAGTCGAAACCGATCAGCGTGTCCGAACTCGAGCTCGACGCGCCGGGACCGACCGAGGTGCTGGTACGGATCGAGGCGGCCGGGGTGTGCCACTCCGACCTGAGCGTCGTGGACGGCAACCGGGTCCGCCCCGTACCGATGCTGCTCGGGCACGAGGCGGCCGGCCGCATCGTCGAGGTGGGCTCCTCCGTCGACGACTTCCGGGTCGGGCAGCGGGTGGTCATGTCGTTCCTGCCACGATGCGAGGCGTGCGACAGCTGCGCGGAGGACGGCCGGCTGCCCTGCACCGCCGGGTCCGCCACCAACAACGCCGGGGAACTGCTGCACGGCGGTCGTCGCCTGCACCGCGACGGCCGGCCGGTGCACCACCACCTCGGGGTCTCGGGTTTCGCGACGCACGCGGTGATCGACCGCGCGTCGGCTGTCGCGGTCGACGACGACGTGCCGCCCGACGTCGCCGCGGTGCTCGGCTGTGCCGTGCTCACCGGCGGGGGTGCCGTCCTCAATGCGGCCCGGCCGCGGCCACAGGACAGCGTCGCGATCGTCGGCCTCGGCGGGGTCGGCATGGCGGCGCTCATCACGGCCGTCGCGCAGGGCGTCTCGCGCATCGTCGCGATCGACACCCTCGACGACAAGCTCCGTCGCGCCCGCGAGCTGGGGGCACACGAGACCTACACGCCGGGCGAGGCGGTCGAGCGGGGCGTCAAGGCCCGGTACGTCATCGAGTGTGCCGGCAGTGCACGGGCGTTCGAGACCGCATTCGGTCTCACGGCGCCCGGCGGCACGACCGTGACGGTCGGTCTGCCCGCGCCGACCGCGACGGCGGCGATCTCCCCGTTGACGGTGACCGCGGAGGCGCGCACGATCGTCGGCAGCTACCTCGGCTCGGCCGTGCCGCGCCGCGACATCCCCCAGTACGCGCGGATGTGGCGGGAGGGCCGGCTCCCGGTGGAGGAACTGATCTCCTCACGGATCCCCCTGTCGCGCATCAACGAGGCCATGGACCAGCTCGCCGACGGGCTGGCCGTGCGTCAGGTCATCATGTTCGACGACTGACGGTAAGAGGCCGAGTGCCGGTCGGCTCCGGGACCAAGGTCCCGGGCCGGATATCTTGTGGGAAGTGGTTTTCCGGACTGCCGAGCGACCCGTCGACCGTCACGGGACGAGGTGCCCGGCCGCCCCGGCCACTCGGTCCCTTCGGTGGCCGCCGGAGTGCTCCGGCCGATGGGCACAGCCGGCGGGGGACTTCGGACCCCTTCTCCGAGTCCTCGGTCCCGCCGACGACGACAGAGCCGAGGGAGCGATCCCGGTCCCGCCGGTGTGCGAGCGGGGCGCGCACCGCCCGGCTCGTCCGCGCCCGAGAATATCCACAGCTGTGGAACAACCTGTTGATCAGTACGTTTCGGTCCGATCGACTACCGCCTCGGCACCCGCGCCCGTCCCGCCCGATCGGGCGCAGCGGCCGTTGCCGGCACACGCCGCCGAGCCTTCGCCGCACCGCGGACGTGCTCCACGTCTCATTGCCGATGCCGATGCGACGGTGCAAGAGTCAGCGCGCCGACGGTCGACGGCTCCGTTCCGTTCCGGGACGAATGCGTGCGCCGCCGTCTCGTCGGCCGAACGGGAGGACGCGGATCCACCCTCTCGCGGCAGCAGGTCGGAGCTCGATGCCCCACACGGACGACGGTGGGGCCGAAGTCAGGAGTCGTGGTCATGGTTGATGTCGCGCCGATACTGAGGAGGCCGGACGCGCAGCGGCCGTATCCTCCGACCCGCCGCCCGAAGGGCTCGACGATCCTCACGGTCGTCACCTCCACCGACCACAAGGTCATCGGCGTGATGTATATCGTGGCGGCCTTCGCGTGGTTCCTCATCGGCGGTCTCATGGCGCTGCTCATCCGCGGTGAGCTCGCCGTGCCCGGTCTGCAGTTCCTGTCGAACGAGCAGTACAACCAGCTGTTCACCATGCACGGCACGATCATGCTGCTGCTGTATGCGACTCCGGTGTTCTTCGGCTTCGCCAACTACCTGCTGCCGCTGCAGATCGGCGCGCCGGACGTGGCCTTTCCCCGGCTCAATGCAGTGGGCTTCTGGCTCTACGTCTTCGGCGGACTTTCGGCCGCGGCCGGCTTCCTCACTCCCGGCGGCGCTGCGGACTTCGGGTGGACTGCGTATGTGCCGCTGACGAATTCGCTGCACTCTCCCGGTGTGGGGGCGGACCTGTGGATCCTCGGCCTCACCGTGGGCGGTCTGGGCACGATTCTCGGCGCGGTCAACCTCATCACCACGATCGTGTGCCTGCGCGCCCCCGGCATGACCATGTTCCGGATGCCGATCTTCACCTGGAACACCTTCATCGCCTCGCTGCTGATCCTGCTGATCTTCCCGCTCCTCGCGGCGGCGCTGATCGCCCTGTTCGTCGACCGCCAGTTCGGCGCCCACATCTTCGACCCCGGCACGGGCGGCGTCATGCTGTGGCAGCACCTGTTCTGGTTCTTCGGTCACCCCGAGGTGTACGTGCTGGCGCTGCCGTTCTTCGGCATCGTCTCCGAGATCTTCCCGGTCTTCTCGCGCAAGCCGATCTTCGGCTACACCGGTCTGGTCTACGCGACCCTGGCCATCGCCGCGCTCTCGATCGCGGTGTGGGCGCACCACATGTACGCCACCGGCGCCGTGCTGCTGCCGTACTTCTCGTTCATGACCTTCCTGATCGCGGTGCCCACCGGCGTGAAGTTCTTCAACTGGATCGGCACCATGTGGAAGGGCCACCTGACGTTCGAGTCGCCGATGCTGTTCTCGGTCGGCTTCATCGTCACCTTCCTGTTCGGCGGCCTGTCCGGCGTCATCCTCGCCAGCCCGCCGCTCGATTTCCACGTGACGGACTCCTACTTCGTCATCGCGCACTTCCACTACGTGCTCTTCGGCACCATCGTGTTCGCCACCTACGCCGGCATCTACTTCTGGTTCCCGAAGATGACGGGGCGCATGCTCGACGAGCGCCTCGCCAAGTGGCACTTCTGGCTGACCTTCCTCGGCTTCCACACCACGTTCCTGGTGCAGCACTGGCTGGGCAACGAGGGCATGCCGCGCCGCTACGCCGACTACCTGCCGTCGGACGGGTTCACCACCCTGAACGTCATCTCGACGATCGGTGCCTTCGTGCTCGGCGCCTCGACCCTGCCGTTCCTGTGGAACGTGTTCAAGAGCTACCGGTACGGGCAGGTCGTGACCGTCGACGACCCGTGGGGTTACGGCAACTCCCTCGAGTGGGCGACGAGCTGCCCGCCGCCGCGGCACAACTTCACCGAGCTGCCGCGCATCCGCTCCGAGCGCCCGGCGTTCGAGCTGCACTACCCGCACATGAGCGAAAAGATGCGGTCCGAGGCGCACGTGGGATGGGGTTCGCACGCCCAGACCGCTCGCGCGATCGAGGGGACGCACTGACATGGAGGACGGACGCCGGTTCCGCCGGTACACGACGCTCGGCGAGACCCGCACCCGACCCGACCCGACGGCGCTGCTGATCGCGATGCTGGTGCTGGCGGTGCTGCTCGCATCCCCGTGGTGGCTGGCCCCGGCCCCGGCCGTGCTGCTGATCGTCGCGGCCGTCGCCGGCACGTTCGCGGTCGGTGCCACGAGCCGGAGGACGATCGTACCGACCCGGTGGTCTTGACTCTCCGATCGCCGAGCGGCGGGCCGCCGGGCGGTGGCCGCGACCGCGTTCGCGTATGGGTCCGATCGGGGCAGCGGCCCAGTAGTAGACCCTGGGGCCGTCGGCGCCGTCGCCGAGTCGCTGCCGTGCGGTCGTGTCCAGGTCGGCGATCACGGTGTGGGCGCGGCGTTGCCGCAGTTGCATCGTGATCGCCATCTGCGTCGGCGCACGGAGGAGCTTCGGCAGTCACCATCTCCTTACGATGCCGTAACTTACGGTTCCGTAACTTACGCTAGGGTAGCCGCATGGCCATCTCGGATATTCAGGAATTCGCCCATCTGACGGACGCGGATGTCGAGGCCCTCGGTCGAGAGCTCGACGCCATCCGTCGCGACATCGAGGAATCCCGCGGCGAACGCGACGCCCGGTACATCCGCAACACCATCAGGTTGCAGCGCAGCCTGGAACTGGGCGGGCGCGCGGTTCTGCTCGGCAGCCGTCGCCGTCCGCTGTGGTTGCTCGGCACGGGTCTGCTCGGCGTGTCGAAGATCATCGACAACATGGAGCTCGGGCACAACGTGATGCATGGGCAATGGGACTGGATGAACGACCCCGAGATCCACTCCGCGAGTTGGGAATGGGACAACGCCGACCCGTCGGCGCACTGGAAGCAGACCCACAACTACCTGCACCACAAGTACACCAACATCCTGGGCATGGACGACGACGTGGGATTCGGCCTGATCCGGGTCACCCGGGACCAACGGTGGAAGCCGTTCAACGCCGGCAACCTCGTCTACAACGCGTTGCTCGCGCTGCTGTTCCAATACGGCGTCGCCATCCAACACCTCGAACTCGGCAAGGTCGCCAGAGGCCGCGACGACCGCGCCGAAACCAGCCGTAAGCTGCGTGAGGTGGGCCAGAAGGTGGGCCGACAGATCGGCAAGGACTATGTGTTGTACCCGGCCCTCACCGGTAAGGCGTGGAAGTCCACCCTGACGGCCAACGCCACTGCCAACGTGATCCGCAATCTGTGGACCAACGCGGTGATCTTCTGTGGGCACTTTCCCGACGGCGCGGAGAAGTTCACCAAGGCTGACGTCGACAACGAGACCCAGTCACGCTGGTATCTGCGACAGATGCTCGGCAGCGCCAACATCTCCGGTGGCCCGTTGACGGATTTCATGACCGGCAACCTCAGCTATCAGATCGAGCACCACCTGTTCCCGGACCTGCCATCCAATCGGTATGCCGAGATCGCCGTGCGGGTGCGCGGATTGTGCAGCAAGTACGATCTGCCCTACACCAGCGGTCCGCTCGCTGTGCAGTACCTCAAGACGTGGCGCACAATCGCGAAACTGTCGCTGCCGAACAAATACCTCAAAGACACTGCGGACGCCGCTCCCGAGACCGCATCCGAACGCGGCTTCGGCGGCACGCCGCTTGTCGATCCCGTCACCGGCCGGCGGCGCGGACTGGCCACCACGATCCGTAAGAATCGCCGGATTCGTGGCGTGCGCCGACTTCTGGGGATGCGCTGATCAACACGTAGGTGTTTCGAAGTACCGTCGTGCGGACTCACGGCCGGGCACGGCCGACGAGATGATCGCCGCCGACCCGCCGAAGCAGTGGCGCCGTATCCCCTACTGCGCCGGACCCCGGCGCACCACGCGCACCGAACTCGCCACGGTCGCCGGGTCCCGATGGCGGGCCGGTGGTCATCCGCCGGAGCTGTGGGTTGCGGCGAAGACGAGGAACACCACGAACAGTGCCGCGGTCCCGAGGACGGCGCCGGTGAGGGCATCCCGATGGTTCGTTGCCAGGCCCTTGTCCACCCGGTCCAGGCCGACCCAGCCGCAGACCACCGCGGCCAGCCCGGCGGGAATCGTGATCAGGTCACCGATGAGGGGAACGAAGGCGAATACGGCGGCGGTGATGCCTGCGACAAGGGCGGTGCTACCCGCACCGTTGCGGAATGGCGACTCGGTGGAACGGTGCGGCGGCATACCGGCTCCCTTTTCAGGACAAGGCGATCATCTCCGTCCATAGTGCCTCACACCGCTCGAGATGGCGCCGCACTACTGGTACGCCGGACGAGGGCGTGGCCTCGGCCGCAGCGCATGCGGTGACCGGCGTCCGTGCGTCAAGGCCGGGTCTGCCGGGCACGGGGCGGCAATCACACGGTGGAGTTCACCGAGGGTGACCCACAGTCTGCGTGCTTTCGTCCTCGATCATCCCCGGTCGGTGCGGCAGGCCGCAGCTTCGGCTGGCCCCACCGGGCGGTGCGGAGGGCTGCGATGATCATGAAAGTTCGGAGGTCGCCTCGCGGACCATGTCGCGTGCGCAGTGGGGACTCCTTCAGGGGTGGCTCACCGTGTAAGGAACGTGGGCGAGTGGTCGGTGTGGAAGCGGGGCAGGGCGGCGCAGAGGGCGGACAGTTCGCTGCCGCTACGAAGAACGGTGCCGTCGGGCCGGACGATGGCAGCGCGCGCGTGGCCGCGGCGTAGCCAGCGGTGCAGATCGGTGTCCGGTCGAGCCAACAGGACTGTGCCACACCGTTGTTCGATGGCGGTGCGCTGTTTCGGGGTCGGGGAGACGGAGGTGACCACCACGAACCGGCCGGCGGCGACCTCGGCGAATCGGCGACCCTCCTCGAGGACCGGATTCGGGATCAGGCGGCCCGCTCGGCTTCTGCGTAGTCGAGATCGCTCGATGAGACTGGAACGGTGAAGAGCAGGGGTCTCGTTGTCCATGATCCTGTCGCTGAGGCCCGGCACTCGGTGCAACAGCGGTAAGGCGACGCGGCGGATGAGATTACCGAGTTCACCGCCCTCGGTCATGGCCATTCCGACGAACTTGGCCCGCCGGATCAGTGCCAGCGCGTGGGGTTTGCGTTCGATCTCGTAGGTGTCCAGTGCGCTCTCGGGCAGATCCCCACGGAGGACGCCTGCAAGTTTCCAGGCGAGGTTCATCGCGTCGCGCATCCCTGCCCCCATCCCCTGTCCGATGAACGGCGGTGTGAGATGGGCGGCGTCGCCCAGCAGAAACACGCGCCGGTCGCGCCATCGGTCCGCGATTCGGGCTCGAAAGGTATACTCGGCCAATCGGATCAGCTCCAGGTCTTCGGCCGGTGTGTTCCTTGCCCATGGCGAGATGAGGGGATGCAGCCGGGCCATTTCGCGATAGTCCTCGGCGTTCTCACCGGGGTTCAGACGGAACTCCCAGCGGTAGCGCGTTTTTCCGATCCGCATGTACGTTGCCGCGCGCACGGGGTCGCACACCTGGTGCACGCCCTCCCACTCGCCGAGGTCTGCGGTGGTAGCGACGTCGACCACCAGCCAGCGTTGTTCGAACTTCAGGTCCCGCATCGTTGCCTGAATCTGGCCTCTGATCAAACTATTGGCGCCGTCGCAGCCCAACACGTATCCGGCCCGCACCGATTCGTGCACACCGGTGCGTCGGCCGGTGAAGTCGACGCGAATGCCGGCTGCCGTGTCGTCGGCCAGCCCGGTTACTTCGACGTCGCCGCGCAGAGAGGCCCCCGGGTACCGTTCCAGATTGGCGCGCAGGATCTCCTCGAACTGCGGCTGATCGAACATGTTGGCCTCGGGGTAGCCGTGTACGCCCGGACCCGGGTCTCGGTGGAATTCGTTGAGAACTCGCATGTTCCGGTCGAGGAGCCGCAACCCGAGGCACGGCCGGGAGATCGCCGCGAACTCGTCGGCGATCCCGAGGTGCGCGACGATCCGGTGAATCTCACCGTCGAGGTGGACCGCCCGCGGCTGCGCATAGACGCCCTCCCAGCGCTCGAGTATCAGGCACTCGACACCGTGCTGGGCAAGCAGCGTGGCGGCGGTCAGTCCGGTGGGCCCGGCACCGACGATGACGACCGGGACAACCCGCTCGCTCATCGGATCGATCCGAACAGGACGACGAGGTAGGCGAGGATCAGCGCGCTGACGAGGATGGCGGGCGCCATCTCACGCAACCCATCACCGTTACGTACGTGCGTAACGACGGCACCTACCATCAGGAGCAGGAGCCCGACGCAGGCCGCGGCGCCGACCGCCGGCACGAGTCCGCCGATCAGGAGACCGACTGCACCGGCGACCTCGAGCGCACCGATACCCCGATACGTGCCGACGGAAATGCCGACGTGGGCTGCCCGTTCCCGCATCGGCGAGGTTGCCGATACCTTGCTCACGCCGAGCAGAAGGTAGAAGACTGCGAGCGAGACTGCCAAGACTAGGGATGCGGTGGTCATTTGCGCACCATTACCTTCCAATTGATCGCATATCGGCCCAAGATCGCCTTGACCGTCGGTTCGTCGGCAGATCTGTCGATCTCGACGGTCGCAAGGATCGAACCGTCCTCCACGGACGCATGGATGCCGGCGACCCCTGCGATGCCGGCGAGTGCATGATCGAGCTCGCGCCGTGTCGCGTCGGCGCGCAGTGCGAGCTTGTAGGGCTTGCCTACCGCCGTGACGGGCAAGGCGTGGAGGATGGTCACCGTTCTGGGTGCCGCGGCCCGTTCGGGGACACGCTCGCCCGCCCAGGCGTGCAGCTCCTCCTCGGTGATGCCGGCGTCTGCGACGACGGTGACGTACGCGACGGGCACTTCGCCGGCGTGGGCATCGGGGCGTCCCACCGCGCTGACCGCGGTGACCTGCGGATGGACCAGTAGGGCGTCTTCGATGACCGCTGGATCGATGTTGTGCCCGCCCCGGATGATGACGTCCTTCGCGCGTCCGACCAGGTAGATGAAACCGTCGCTGTCGACGCGCGCCAGGTCGCCGGTATCGAGCCACCCGTCGACCAGTTTCCCCATGCCGTCGAGCACGTGTCCGTGATCGTCGTAGGCGGCAGCATAGCCGGCGAACACCGTCGGACCGCTGATTGCCAGCACACCGGTCGCTCCGGTGGGCAGATCTTCCCAGGTGCCGTCGGCGCGGACGCGTACCACCTTGACCTGCTGATAGGGCATCCGCAGGCCGACCGCGCCGGGCCGTGGCGCGTCGGGGAAGCTGCGTGCACTCGCGCAGGTTGCCTCCGTCAGGCCGTAGCCTTCGAGAAGGGGCACACTCGTGTGTTCCTGGAACTTCTCGACGAGCGCAGTCGGTAGAGGCGAGGCTCCGACCATGGCGAATCGCAGACTGCTGATATCGGCGTCGACCGGGCGCTCCACAAGGGCCGCGTATACGGTGGGCACCGCGCTCATCGACGCGATGCGGTAGTGCTCGACGATCTTCCAGAATTCGCTGAACAGCACCGGGTCGCGGTAGCCGAGCGGGCCGGCCCACACCACACCCTGCCCCTTGAACAACGGCGCCAACAGCGTGACGACCAAGGCATTGACATGGAACAGCGGCAGGGCGGCGAATACGACGGAGTCCGAGTCCCACAACGAGTTCGCGGCCAGCATCCAGGCATTGGCGACCTCGTTGTCGTGGGTGTGGGCGGCCAGCTTCGGAACACCGGTGGTACCACCGGTGTGAAGCAGTGCCGCCACGTCGAACCCACGGGGGGGATCACCGACGAAGCCGGAGGGGTCGCTGTCGGCCGACAGCGCACTGAAATAGCCGATCCGCACTCCGTCGACTTCGGGCAGGTCCTCGGGCGCGCCGGCGGCACCGGTGGGCCGCAGGACCAGCACTGCGTCCACCGATCCGCTCACGGCAATCTTGTGCGCGACCTCCCATGTGTCGGCCGCAAGTTCCGGACCGGCCGCGACGAGTATCCGGGCACCTGAGCGGCGCAACAGTTCAGCGATGTGCTGCTGCGACTGTGCCGCATTGACAGGAGCAGCGATGCCGGCAAGCTGTGCGGCGAGAGTCGCGGGGATCAGTTCGGCGCAGTTGGGCGCCATCAAGGCGACCGGGTCGTGGCGCCGCACGCCCAGACGATGGAGCAGGTTCGCGTAACGGTGAACGTCGTCGAGCAGTTCGGAGAAACTGCGCTGCAACGGCTCCCGCCACCGTGCGGCGTCCGGGAGGACGGTGAGCGCGAGGCGGTCCGGCCACCTGCGGGCCGCTCGTGTGAGCAAGGCATAGGTGGACTCCGGAAGCCCCCGATCTCGCAGCGGCACGGCCTCGATCGCCGTCACATCCGTGGGCGCTGCGTACCGCGGCCACAGCAGGTCGGTGGTCATCGCGCGTACCTCACCACCGTGCGCTGCCGCCCCAAGTCGATTGTCCCGTCGTCTGTGGCGACGGTGGCTTCGATGACGTCGCCGTCCTGCAGATAGTTCGAATTCCTGGCCTGGCCCGCAAAGAAGAGCTTCCATTTGACTGCCGGCGGCAGCAGGGCGGAGAGGATTTCGATCGGCTTCGGTGGGGCGCTCAGCGCCGTCCCGACCGGTGTTCCGGTCAACAGCAGATCCCCGGCATCGAGGCGTTGGAACCGGGTCAGCGCCTGCAGAGTCTCGGCCGGCCGGTAGATCATGTCGGCAACGGTCATGTTCTGGCGCGGCTCTCCGTTGACCCAGAGCCGCAGGCGCAGGTCGGTGAACCGCTTCAGTTCGTCGGCGTCGAGCAGTACGAGCGCGGGACCGACCGGGGTGAACGTCGGGTAGGACTTGGCCTCGTAGAACTGCGTTTTGGGAAGCTGGACGTCGCGCGCGGAGATGTCGTTGGTGACAACCAGGCCGGCGACGTGATCGGCGAGAGTCTCTGCGGTGATCGTGGTGCCGACGGGGAGTTCGCGCCCGAAGACGAGTCCGATCTCCACCTCGTAGTCCAGTAGCCGGACATGGGCAGGACGGATCACGTCGTCGTGGGGGCCGCTGATCGAACCGGATGCCTTGCGGAAGAAGGTCAGCGGGATGGTGTCGGGGTTCATCCCGGCGTCCTCGACGTGTGAGGCGAAGTTCGTCATCTGTGCGACCACACGGCAGGGGGCGGTGACCGGGGAGAGCAACGAGAGGGTCTCGACGGGCACGGTGCCCCCGCTGGACGCCGCCGCCTCCACGGCCGGTCGGTCGGCCAGCAGTTGGGCGGTGGTGGTCGCCTCGGTGTCTACCCGGGCGGCACCCGTGGGGGTGACGACCCACCAGGCGTCGGCGGTGCGGAGGACAGAGATGGTCATGAGCTGGCAACTTTCAGAAGGCCGCGTAGGCGGTGGAGGTCGAATTCGTTGTCGCCGCGCAGCGCGTGGACGATGGCGCGCAGTTCCTGAAGTGAGTCCCGGCCGGGGCTCAGTCCGAGGAAGTCCTTGGTGGCGGGCGGCCCCCACTGGGCCAGTCCGGACGCGGTCATCGGTGCCCAGCCCGCGTCGAGCGTGTTGTCGAAGAGGTCGCCGTCGCTGAAGTGCTCGACCATGAATCCGTCGGGGTCGCGCCAGTAGTCGAAGATCTGGCTGCCCTGGATGTGCCGGCCGATGCCCCAGGACCGGCGGTAGCCCCGGTCGAGCAGGTACTCGCCTCCTGCCGCGAGGGAGTCCAGGTCGGCGACCTGATATGCCGAATGCACATAGCGGTCGGCCGGGCCGAGAACCATCGCGAGCGTGTGGTGGTCGGTGGGCGTGGCGCCCCGGTCGCAGCGGATGAAGCTCATGACCGGGCCCCGGACCCGTTGCCCCGGGTAGTAGAGGAAGTCGCTGACGATCAGTCCGAGGTGCTCGAGGTACCAGTTGAGCGTTTCGAGGTACTTCGTCGTCTGGAGCACGACGTGACCGAGCCGTTGCACGGTGGCCGGCGCGCGGGGTGGCCGCTGGGTGGCGTTCACCCGTCCGCCGTCGTGTCCGAAATTGCAGTGGAGCGGAGCCTGGGCGGCCAGCGCCGGCAACTCGAGCGTGTCGGACACCACGCGGACTCCCAGCGCGCTCGGATCCACGAGATCGACGGCGATCCCGCCGAGGCTCTCGGGGAGGGGCACGACCGCGCCTCCCACTGCGTCCGCGAGTCGCAGCACGTCGGTCGAGTCGGCTGCCCGGAAGGCGGGACCGACGAACCGCGAACGCGGGCCCCGGCGGATGAGCACGCAGGGCGACCCGGGGTCCGCACCGCGCAACTGCAGTTCGTGCGCCGTTCGAAGCGCCGTCGCAAAACCGAAGGCATGGGCGAACGCCTCCGCCCGCTCGAGGTCGGGCTTCTCGAACTCCAGCCACGCGAGGTCGAACACCTTGATGATCGGCTCGGCGGCCTTCCCCCGGTGCTCGCCCGCCAGCGCGCCCTGCTCACTGTGCAGACCGGTATGCGGGTCATGGTGGACACTCATTGACCACTCCCTTCGAGTTATGACGATATCGTCACTTACGAAGATATCGTCAGTCAAGAGTTTTTGAGGAATTCGTCACAATTGATGGCACGCCGTAGGGTAGGGCCAGGTCAGACGGATCAGAGAGAAGGGCACGCAGGCATGACCGAGCAGAGCACCGATGCACCGAACCGCCTGGACCGGCGCAAGGCACGTACCCGCGCCGCACTCGTACGCGCAGCCCAGTCGTTCATGGCGGCAGGGAAACCGACCGCCCCGATCCTCGAGATCACCCAAGCCGCAGATGTCGGAATGGGGTCCTTTTACAACCACTTCCAGACCAAAGAGGAGCTCTTCCACGCTGCCGTGGAGGAGGCCCTCGACCGCCATGGCGCGACGCTCGACGAACTGACCGCAGATCTGGACGACCCTGCCCAGGTCTTTGCCCAGAGCTTCCGTCTGACCGGACGCCTCCATCGCAGGAATCCCGAACTGAGCAAGGTGCTGCTCAGCAACGGTCTGAGTCTGATCGGCTCGGACAAGGGCCTGGCGCCGAGAGCTCGCCGAGACATCGAGGCAGCCGCCCGTTCGGGCCGGTTCAGCGTGCGCGATCCCGAACTGGGCATGACAATCGCTGCAGGGGCCGCACTATGCCTGGGTCAACTGCTGCACGATCACCCCGAACGTGACGACGCGGAGGCCACCGACCAGGTCACCGAGGACCTGTTGCGTATGTTCGGCATCTCGGCCGACGAAGCCCACGAAATCTGCCGACGCCCCTTACCCGACGCCGACTATCAGCCCCCAGGCGCAACCGCCCCATAGCTTGTCTGCTTCGTCGAGATGTACCGGCCCGGCCGCGTCCTCGATTGTTCGGTCCGCTCGACGGCTGCGACGGCAGCTCCCCGAGACCGTCGGGCCTCGACGTCCCCGATCCTCGGCAGGCGCAGCTTCCCACCCGCCGTGATCTGGAACCTGGAATCCTTGGTGCGGGTCGACTGCCGAGCATCATCCGGCGACGACTAACTGCGGCGGCGCGGGCGAGGAACCGGACCCGCCATCACCATGGCGTCGTAGATCTCCATCAGGGCGCGTCGCTGTCGAGGCGCGAGGACCGGGTCGGCCTCGAGGGCGGCTTCGATTCTTGCACGTGCGTCGTCGCCGTCGCGGTCGCCTGCAGGAAAGCCGGCCTGCTCGTAGAGAATGTCGGCGCTGATGTTCAGGGAGCGTGCGATGGCATCGATGACGGTTGCCGATGGGGCGCGCAGTCCGCGCTCGATCTGCGAGAGGTAGGGATTCGAGATCCCGGCCATCTCGGCGAACTGCCGCAGGGTGAATTTGTTGAATTCTCGCTGCCGTCGGATGATTTCCCCGAGCTGCGCCGACGGTCTCCTCATACAGGCGAGTTTACTGACACGCTCGGGGCTGAACACACGCTCGAAGCCCGTGGAACAGGTGCGCAGTATCGCAGGGCACGGCCGGCTCAGTGCTCATCGAGGAAGTCCCCGATGAGCTGCGCCGCCCGGGCGGTCTCCTGGAGCACGCACAGGTGACTGCCCCCCTCGATGATCTCCAGGCGGCCGCGAGGGACGGCCTTGGCGATGATCCGGCCGTTGACAGTCGGCACGAGCCGATCGTCGCTCCCCGCGATCACGAGCACGGGCATCGGCAGGTGGCGCAGCCACGGTCGACTGGTCCACTCGAAGGCCGCGCGGAGCTGGACGACATGGCCCCGCAACGACGGCCGGCAGTCCCGGCGGATCTCGAGGTGCTCGTCGAGGAGCGCGGGATCGCCGACGATCCCCTCGCCGTATATCAGCGGGGCGACCTTGCGGAAATACGCCGGGGAGTAGAAGCTCACCGGGTTGAAGACGGCGGTCAACGCCCTCGGCGGGCTGGGCATGCCGCCCAGGCCGCAGTTCGTGGAGGCGAGCACGAGCTTCTCGACGCGTCCGGGACTCCGGCGCGCGAGCTCCTGCGCCACCATCCCGCCGAACGACAGGCCGAGCACGCCGGCCGAGTCGATCCCGAGGTGCTCGAGGAGATCATCGATGACGCCCGCGTGCTCGCGGAGGCCGAAGCGGCCGCGGGGGACCGAGGAATGCCCCGAGCCCGGCGGGTCGACTGTGATGGTCCGAAACCGCCCGAGCCGCGCCTCGAGCGGACGCCAGAACTCCAGGGGGAGGCCGATACCGTTGATCATCAGCAGGGCCGGCCCGTCGCCCCGGACTCGGTAGCGGACACGCAGCCCGGCCGTCTTCATGAACTGTGGTTCTTCCAGCGTCGAAGCGCTCGGCGACTTCTTCTGCATCGGATGACCGCCTCTCGGTTGACCCCGCGCTTGGAGTGCAACGCGACTGTGAGACAGATTACCCCTCGGAATGCTTGCTTGCAAGCTTCATATCAGCTAGAGAGCTACCAGGTTCGCCGGGCGCGCGGTGGTCGGCGATCCGCAGCTCTACCGCGTAGAGACATTGTCGGACAACATATCCGACATCCCGTACGTCCTCGTAGGTCCCCGTCCGCGACACCGGCGATTCACCATCAACCCGATGACACGGAGCGGGACGCACCGTGGGAGGCGGGAGGGGCGTTCGCTTTCGCCGATCACCCGGATCGGGTCCTCACAAGACGGTCGAGGCAGTCCTCCCACGCCCTCCGGCATCAGCGGACCCGCTCCTCCATGCAGCTATAACCCACTGTCGCACAACAGATCCTGGGCCTGATCGCAGACAACTACCCTGTGCTGCCACCGATGCGGCGAGAGTTGTCCACCGACCGCCGACGCCACGACTCGTCGTCATAACCGTCCTCGTAATCGGTCTCGTCCCAGTACTTCTCGCGCCGATACAGGAGGCCGAAGAACAATCGACAGTCCTTCGCGCAGGCGCGCTCGGTTCCCTCGGCCAGGAACCCTCGGAGCGCACCGACCGAGCGCGCCCGGAGACCCGATCCCGACGGCACTCGCGGCCCGGCTACCCTCGATGCCATGGGCAGGCAGCGGGAGCGTCGGGCCGCGCCGGGGTCCGGTCGCGGTCCGGCCGAGGGCATCTACGACATCGACACCGGCACCTGCGAGCTCGTCAAGGACCGCTATCTGCCGAACGGCTGGGTGCTCGAGATCAACGGGGTGCCCAGCTCCCACATCGATCTCGCCGATCCCATGCTGCTCGAGTTCGAGTACATGCGGTGGATCGCGCAACTGCTCGAATCACAGCGGCCCCGGGACGAGCGGCTGCGCGTGCTGCACCTCGGCGGAGGGGCCTGTTCCATGGCCCGCTATCTCGCCGCGACCTATCCGAACGCGCGGCAGGTGGTGGTCGAGATCGACGGCCGGCTCGCCGAACTCGTCCGGGACTGGTTCGACCTGCCCCGTGCCCCGCTGCTGCGGATACGGGTGGGGGAGGCGCGGTCGGTTCTCGCCTCGCTGACCGACGCGACACGCGACGTGATCGTCCGCGACGTCTTCGCGATCAACCGGACGCCCGTCGCGCTGACCACCGTCGAGTTCACCCGGCACGCCCGCCGGGTGCTCGATGCGGGCGGCGTCTACGTCGTCAACTGTGGTGACACCCGGGATCTGACCACCGCCCGGCGGGAGGCGGCCACCATCGGCAGCGTCTTCGAGCACACCGCGATCATCGCGGATCCGGCGATGCTCAAGGGCCGTCGCTACGGCAACATCGTCATCGCCGGCAGCGACGCACCGCTCGGCCAGTCCCCGACCCTGGCCAGGGACCTGCTCGGCGGGGGAGTGCCCGCCCAGGTCTGGACCGACGCACAGGTCCGCCGGTTCGCCGCCGACGCCCGCGTCCTCCTCGACGCCGAGTGCCGCCCACCGGCCGCGGTCCCGGCCGACGAGGCCGCCACCGGCTGACCCGTCAACCCGTCCGGCCGGTGGTCCAGGCGAGCAGGTCCTCGACCGGCCACGTGTTGATCACGTCCCCGGGTTCGACCCCGCGTTCGGCGGCCCGTTCGCAGCCGTACCCGATCCAGTCCAGCTGCCCGGGCGCGTGCGCGTCGGTGTCGATCGCGAAGCGGCACCCGAGATTCAGAGCGAGGTCGATCAGCCGCTCCGGCGGGTCCTGCCGCTCGGGGCGCGCGTTGATCTCCACCGCGGTGCTGTGGTCGCGGCACGCCGAGAGCACCGCCTCGGCGTCGAACCGCGACTCCGGGCGGGTTCCGCGCCCACCCTGCACCAGCCGGCCCGTGCAGTGCCCGAGCACGTCGACGTGCGGGTTCTGCACCGCCTTCAGCATCCGCTTCGTCATGACCGTCCGGTCGGCCCGCAGATTCGAGTGCACGCTCGCCACCACGACGTCGAGCTCGGCGAGCAGACCCTCGTCCTGGTCGAGGGTGCCGTCGTCGAGGATGTCCACCTCGATCCCGGTGAGAATGCGGAAGGGGCGGCCGCTGTCCGCGAGGACGCGGTTGAGGCCGGCGACGATCCCCAGCTGGGTGCGCAACCGCTCGGCCGTGAGCCCGTTGGCCACCTTCAGGCGGGGGGAGTGGTCGGTCAGCGCGCAGTATCGTCGACCGAGTGCCGCGGCGGTCCGCATCATCTCGGCGATCGGGCTGCCACCGTCCGACCAGTCCGAATGCACGTGGAGATCGCCCTGCAGGGCCGCCAGCAGTTCCGCGCCGCCGCGGCCGATCGGCTCGGCCTCCACGCGCAGCTGCTGCAGGTACGCGGGCACCCCGTCGAAGGCCTCCCGGATCACGGTGGCGGTCTTCGGGCCGACACCGGCCAAGGCCGTCCAGCTGTCCGTACGGCGCCGCGCGGCGCGCTGCTCGGGGCTCAGCCGGGCGACGACGTCGGCGGCGTGGCGGTAGGCCTTCACGCGGTAGCTCTCGGCCCGGCCGCGTTCGAGCCAGAACGCGACCTCCCGCAGGGCGTCCACCGGGTCCATGCGTCCATTCTCGCTACGACGGTCCGTAGCGTGGGGCGCATGCGCACAAATGCGAGGTGGCGACGGACGGTGACCGGAACCGCAATCGGGGTGGCCGGAGGGACGCTGGCACTGGCCGGGGTCTCGGCCCGGGTCGCGGCGCCCGCGGCGGGGCGGCTGTACACCCTCGCCGACGCGCCGACGGCGCCGGTGGTGATCGTGCCGGGTGCCCGGGTCCGGAACGGATGGCCCATGCCGATGCTGCGCGGGCGCCTCGACGTCGCCGTCGCGCTGCTCGCGGACGGCCGCGCGCGCAGCGTGCTGGTCTCAGGCGACGCGGGGGGCCGGTCCGGAGACGAGATCGCGGCGATGACCGGCTATCTGGTGGCGCACGGCGTGGGACGGGAAGTGATCGCCACTGACCCGTACGGGCTCGACACATACGACACCTGCCATCGCGCCGCCCAGGTCTACGGCGTCACGACGGCCCTGATCGCCACCCAGGACTTCCATCTTCCGCGGGCCGTCGCGCTGGGGCGGCGCGCGGGGATCGACATGGCCGGCGTGGTGGCCGGGTGCGACTGCCGGCTGCGCACCCGGGTGCGCAACGTGCTGCGCGAGCATCTGCTGTCGCGTCCGAAAGCGCTTGTGGAGATGCGCTTTCCGCGGCCGCCGCGCGTGGGGTCGGCCACGGACGACGCATCGACCGGGATCCTCGCCTAGGGTCGTCGCATGCGACCTTCAGCCCTGATCACCGGCGGCGGCCGCGGCGTCGGCGCCGCCATCGCCCGGGAACTCGCCCCCAGCCACGACCTGCTGCTCGGAGGCCGGCGAGCGGAGTCGCTCCGGGCGATCTGCGAGGAGATCCCGGCGGCGGCGCCGTGGCCGGTCGACCTGCTCGACCACGAGGCGGTGGCCACGGCCTGCTCGGGCATCGACCGGTTGGACGTGCTGGTGCACAACGCGGGCCTCGCCGAGCTCGGGACGATCGCCGACCGCGGAATCGCGCAGTGGCGGGAGATGTTCGAGTCGAACGTGGTGGCGGTGGTGGAGCTGACGCGTCTGCTCCTTCCGGCGCTGCGGGCCGCGAACGGCCATGTCGTGCTGCTCAACTCGGGGGCCGGGCTGAACGCGAAGGCCGGCTGGGGTGCGTACGCCGCCAGCAAGTTCGCGTTGCGCGCGTTCTCCGACGTCCTGCGACAGGAGGAGCCGGCGCTGCGGGTGACGTCGGTGCATCCGGGCCGGATCGACACCGACATGCAGCGTGCGATCGTCGCGAGCGAGGGCCGCACCTACGAACCGGAACGCTTCCTGAAGGCGTCGACCGTGGCGCGGGCAGTGCGCCAGGCGGTCCAGACACCGGCCGACGCGCACCCGACGGAGATCGTGCTGCGGCCCCGCTGAGCCGTCGGCGTCAGAACGGCAGCGGAATCACGACCGGCGCCCCGTTCGGCAGCTGGATGCGGATCTGCGGTGGCGGCGGCGGGGCCGGTGCCGGTGCCGGTGCAGGCGCCGGTGCCGGTGCCGGGGG